>JAJQCL010000257.1 GCA_021202715.1 Lachnospiraceae bacterium | reverse complement strand
CATCTCGTGGTAGGAGGAATTAACCAATCCACAGCATCCTTTACAGTGTAGCACAGCCCTTGGAGAGGGGCTATAAAAACTACTACTCTATAATACAAGGAGTGTGGTGACTATGAAAATCTCACTCCTGAACGAACGGCTCACCATACAGAAAAACTCCGTCACAGTCGATTCCGTAGGCAACCACATAACATTACGGCTGTTGACAGAATGAACTACCAGCACAAATCTCTGAAAATCACCTGTGAAAAGGAAAGGCGCGACACGTGATGTCTACGAAAAAAGTGAGCATTGAAGAGATGGCGGACGCTATCAATGAGGGCCTGCAGGAGTATGCCGACCTTGCCGCCGAGGATATGAAAGCCGCTGTGAAGAAAACAGCCACGGTGGTCAGGAAGGAAATTTCGGTGAACGCTCCCGTTGACACGGGCGCCCATGCGAAAAGCTGGACGGCCAGGAAAACATCGGAGGATTCGCAGAGCCTGCAGATGACCGTGTATGGCTGACAAAGCGAATAAGGTCAAATTTGGCCTGAAAAATGTCTACTACGCCAAGGTCACCTTTGACGATGACATGAACCCCACCTTTGGCACTCCTGTCCGTGTTCCGGGCGCGGTCAACCTGTCGCTGGATGCGGAGGGCAAGTCCGAGCCGTGGTATGCCGATGATTCCATCTATGTGGTGCTGGCGGCAAACAACGGCTATAGCGGCGATTTGGAGATTGCGCTCATCCCTGAATCCTTCCTGACGGACATTCTCCATGAGGTGAAGGATTCCAACGGCGTGCTGGTGGAGCAGTCCGATGTGGAGGTGGAGCATTTTGCGCTGCTCTTTGAGTTCAACGGTGACCAGCACAAGACCCGCCATGTGCTGTACAACTGCACCTGTTCCCAGCCCACCATTGAAAGCGCGACCACGGAGGACACCAGGGAGCCGCAGACGGATACCCTGTCGCTGACGGCGCTGCCGCTGGCCAGCGGGTATGTGAAGGCTAAGACTGCGCTGGATACCACCAGTACCATCTATGACACGTGGTTCGACTCTGTCTATGAGCCGCAGATTACGGACGGGAGCACAACCAGTTGATTTGACTGAGAGCGGGGCTTTGGCTCCGCTCTCGCTATGTATGGAGGTATTTTATCATGGCAGTAACAAAAACCATCAACATTGACGGCATTGACACCACCTTCCGCGCCAGCGCGGCGATTCCAAGAATCTACCGTCTCAAGTTCGGCAGGGACATCTACAAGGACCTCCGCGCCCTCGAAAAGAGCGTGGACAACGGGGATGAGGATGAGCGCAATCTGGATATGTTCAGTCTGGAGATGTTCGAGGACCTGACCTGGATCATGGCAAAGCACGCCGACCCGTCCGTGCCGGATTCCCCTGACGAGTGGCTGGAGCAGTACAACACCTTCTCCATCTATCAGGTTCTGCCGCAGCTCATCGAACTGCGGGGCCTGAACACCCAGACCCAGGCGGAGGCAAAGCAAAATTTCAGAAAAGCAGCAGGGAGATAACGACTCCGCTCTTCCTGCTGCGGTGCGTCCAGCTGGGAATCAGCATCCGTGACCTTGACCTGCTCACAATCGGCATGGTCAATGATATGTTTGTGGAAAGCCACAATGATGCGTATGACTATCCTGCGGTAGCTACCCAGGAGCAGATGGATCGGTTCTAACGAAAAGAGCAGTTTGCGCTGCTCTTTTCGTTAGTCTGTTTCAGAATTGATGATGGTTTCAACATCTCTGCCGCCATAGAAAATGCGAACGATGGTGACCGTCATTGTCTCCGAGTCAACGAGATAGTAAATAACAAAGTTATCAACGGGAACTCGGTGCATACCGGAAGAAGCCCAAGGTTCCCAGTCAACCTTTGCATATCGTTCAGGGAACACGTTCAGAGCGCGGATTCCTTTTCGTATGCGGTTTACCTGATTCTTTGCGGTAGGCTGCGCCATAAGCTCAAAGGCGATGTAGGAGTAGATGGCATTAAGATCGTCTAATGCCGCCGTGGAATAGACGACCTTATATTGCTCACTCATATACCGTACCTCTTGTGCATCTCTTCGTCCACTTCATCTACAGTATAGGTTCTGCCGGACTCAATGGATGCCATGCCTTTTGTAAGCTCTGCATCCAGTTGTGCCTTTGTCATTGCACCGACAGCTACCGGCTTTTTGGACGGCAGGCGCAGGTCGAAGGGCATTCCGCCTCTGAGTACGATTTGGCTATAGAGCATCTGTATCGCGCTGGACGGCGTGATGCCAAGCTGGGAAAGGATGCCCTCTGCGCTCTCTTTTAAATCGGTATCTATTCTTGCGTAAACGGCTGTTGTGTTTACCATGGGAATCATCTCCTTGTCGTTTTTTATATTATACCCGTTTTATTCAACAAATGCAAGCGATTGCAAGCAAATTTAAGTTTAATGAAGGAAGTGGGGCTACATGGCAAACAGAATCGCGGGTATAACCGTGGAGATCGGCGGCGATACCACTAAGCTGCAGACCGCATTGAAGTCGGTCAACTCGGAAATAAAATCAACGCAGTCACAGCTAAAGGATGTCAATAACCTTTTAAAGCTCGACCCCACCAATACGGAGTTGCTGACACAGAAACAGAAGCTCCTGACAGAAGCTATCTCCGAGACAAAGGAAAAGCTGACTACATTAAAGACTGCCGCAGAACAGGCAAACGAACAGCTCCAAAACGGAGAAATCACACAGGAGCAGTACGACGCCCTCCAGCGGGAGATCATTGCCACGGAGCAGGAGCTCGAAAAGCTGGCAGACCAGGCAGCGGAGTCCAATGCGGCATTACAGAAAATTTCCGAGGTGGGCAGCACTCTGGAGGACATCGGGGACAAAATCAGCGAGGTTGGAACGTCCCTGTCCACAAAGGTTACAGCTCCTCTCGTTGCGCTGGGAACAGCCGCAGTCAGCACCGCATCAACCTTTGAATCTGCCATGTCCCAGGTGCAGGCTACCATGGGCATCACCTCCGATGCCACCTCCGAGCTAAATGGCGAGGTAGTGAACACCATGGATTCGCTGTCCGATCTGGCAAAAGAGATGGGCAGCTCGACCGCCTTCTCGGCAACGGAGTGCGCAGAGGCTATCAACTATCTGGCACTTGAAGGCTACGACACACAGGAGAGTTATGACACGCTGTCGACTGTACTGAACCTCGCGGCAGCAGGCAACATGGATTTGGCAGATGCATCGGACATGGTCACGGACGCCATGTCCGCCCTTGGCATGGATACCAGCGAAGCCAGTATGATGGTAGACCAGATGGCAAAGACAGCCAGCAGTACCAATACTTCTGTGGAGCAGCTGGGCGAAGGCATCCTGAAAATCGGCGCAACCGCAAAGACCATGGCCGGGGGTACCGCAGAGCTGAACACAGCTCTGGGCATCCTTGCCAACAACGGCATCAAGGGTGCGGAAGGCGGCACCCATCTCCGCAACGTTATCCTGGCACTCCAAAGTCCCACCGACTCGGCGGCAACCGCTATGGAGAGCCTGAGCCTGCAGGTATACGATTCCGAGGGCAATCACCGATTACAAAATCTATGGCGGCGATTCAGACACCGGCGTGGCCGTCATGCAGCTTCTCTCCGATGAGACGGTCTATGTATTTGCGGCTGGGGGTACCAGCCATGAGAGCTATGCAGACTGCCCGTTCAGGGTGAACAAGCTTGGCGACACATGGGCGAATACGCTGACCGTGGCAGGGAGCACCACCATAGAGGGCAGCATTCTCGTGCCCAACAGCGGCATCGCCCTGGGCAACGGCTACGGCGGCCACCACTACACGTCCAGCGGCAGCTATGCCAAGTTCGAGTATGTCAACGCCAGCGACCAGCTGATTTTGGGCAACAGCAGCTATGCCACTTACCTGTATGGCAGCTCTATCATATCCAGCAAGTCCATCACCACCAGCTCAGACCGGCGGCTCAAACAGAACATTCAACCTCTGGATGGGCGGGGCTTGTGGACGTTTTGGTTCCGGTATCCTACCAGCTGCGGGATGACCCGGCGCTGGTGCATTACGGTTTAGTGTCGCAGGATGTGGAGGCGGCGCTGGATGCGCTGGATGTCCACGGCAGCGCCCTGGTGCAGACCAACGCCGCCACCGGCATGAAGAGCATCGCTTATGCGGAGCTGATTCCCCTGCTGGTGGCCGAAATTCAAACACTGAAACACCAGATTCACAGTCTGCAAAAGGAGGTTTTCAAGTGAGCATCTACAACATTCTGCTCTCCGCCATTCAGAGCGGGGACTACACCCTGTCCGACATGACGGAGAAGATTACCGTCCTCTACGCCGGGGACTGCCTGACGGAGGAGGCGCGGCCAGAGCTAGAGACGGCCTACAAGGCATATCTTGCCAGCCTCACCGACATCTGCAGCCGCTATGGGGTCACGCCGGAGAACATCACCTCCGCAGACCAGTCACAGCAGGCGGCGCTGGTGGCCGAGGTGACAGAGCGCTGAACACCGAAACCGCCGTCCGTGTGCATACCGTCCCGGCTGAGGCACTGGACGCCTGCGGGGAGGGCGGGCTTGACCCGCTGACCTACAAAGATGTCGACCGGCTTTGGTGGCTGATCGACACAACGGAAGCGTAACTGCTGGGGCTGTTTCAGCAGCACATTTTACTGAACAAAAGAAAGGAATGATTGTTATGAGTTATCTTATCACCTGCGCGTTTATCGCATTGGATTTCATCACCGGCCTGATTCAAGCTCACAGTGAACAGCTATGTTTCCATTGCGCTGAATCAGAATCAGTTCGATGCGCTGGAGAGCCTGGCCTTTAACATCGGCAAGCGCGCCCTGAAAACTCCACCCTGCTGAAAAAGCTGAACGCCGGGGATTATGCCGCCGCAGCGGAGCAGTTCTTTGTCTGGAACAAAATCACCGCGGGCGGCGTGAAGCAGGAGAGCGCCGGTCTGACCTGCCGCAGGAAGGCGGAACGGCGACACCGGCCAGCAGGTGACGGTGCTGCAAAAGCTGCTGAATCAGCTGGGGAGCAGCCTCAGTGCGGACGGCATCTTCGAGAGTAAGACGGAGACGGCCGTGAAGAGCTACCAGAAAAAGCAGGGGCTGACGCAGGATGGAATCTGCGGGCCTAAGACCTGGGGAAATCTTCTTGCAGTTTGAGGTGAAACAACCGGAAGAATATTACATAGGTTTTGCGAAATATCTTTGAGGTTTTCGTTCCTTCTGCTGTGGCTCACATCATTTGATAACGCAGAAAAAATCAAAAAATATTGCGATAATACATTGTAAAAAACGTTTTTTTATGATATGATACCTCTTAGGTATGTTCAACATGGAAGAATCACCTGCATCGTCAGCATTCGCTCAACTCTCCCCCGGATTCGCAGACAGGCAGCAACGGCTGTATCCGCTGCCATGCTGCGGGGCCAGGCAGCGCGCAGAACGGGGCAGGTGGCTTCCGCGCAACCAAGGAGGTTATCATGAAAGAAGAAAAAAAACAGAAAAAAGCCCTGAAAAAAGCCTATAAACGGGCGAAACGCAAATCCATCCGCCCCTTTAAGGGCCTGAGCATCCTGTGCATCGTGATCGCGGCCATTATGGCTCCCGTATTCATTGTCCTGTCCATCTTTGACAACACTGTGGCGGCCTATGTGGGCGGCACATTCTGGAACCTGGTGAATGAGGACGAGAGCGCCCAGTACTACACCAGCGACTTTGACTCCGTTGAGGAGATGACAGAGTATGGCCTGGAGTTGGCCCAGCTGGTGGAGGCCGAGGGCGCGGCCCTGCTGCTGAACGATAACAGCGCCCTGCCTTTGGACAGCGGAGCTGCAGTGAGCTGCTTCTCCACCTCGTCAGTAAACCTGGTTTACGGCGGCACCGGCTCGGGCAACATTGACGCCTCCAGCGCTGACACCCTGAAAGACGCACTGGAGAAGGTAGGCTTCTCCGTCAACGAAACCCTGTGGGCGTTTTACACCGACGGCGCGGGGGCTGACTATGCCAGGTCGTCGTCCAGCATGGTGAGCACCGCCAGCGCCACCACCTCCGAAGCCCCCTGGAGCGTCTACACCGATGAGGTCATCAACTCTGTGGCCGACTATGGCGATGCCGCCATCGTAGTGCTCTCCCGTGTGGGCGGTGAAGGCGCCGACCTGGAGTATGAAGACACCAACTATCTGGCCCTGGACGAGGACGAGAAGGAGATGCTGTCCCAAATCGCCGCCATGAAGGAGGCTGGTACGGTGGACAAAATCATCGTCCTCATCAACTCCGCCAACGCCCTTCAGGTGGACTTCCTGAAGGACAACGAGTACAACGTAGACGCCTGCCTGTGGATCGCTGACGTGGGCATCAGCGGCATCAATGCCGTGGCGGAGATCCTGTGCGGCGATGTCAACCCCTCCGGCAGCCTGGTGGATACCTACTGCTATGACAACTATTCTTCCCCTGCCATGGCCAACTTTACCCCTGTGACCTACAGCGGGGACACCGACGCCATCCCCGACAGCGCAGATACCTACATGGTCTATCAGGAAGGCATATACGTTGGCTACAAGTATTACGAGACCCGCTATGAGGATGCCGTCATGGGGACAGGCAACACAGCGGGCTATGACTACACGGACGATGTGGCCTTCCCCTTCGGCTACGGGCTGAGTTATACCACCTTTACCTACAGCAACATGACCGTGGCGTATGACGCTGGGGAGGACACCTACACCGTCTCTGTCACCGTCACCAACACCGGCGATACCTATTCCGGCAAGGAGACCGTCCAGGTCTACGTTCAGTCTCCTTACACCGACTATGATAAGGAAAACGGCGTGGAAAAGGCATCCGTCTCTCTGGTTGGCTTCGGGAAAACAGAGCTTCTCGCCCCAGGCGCATCCGAGACATTAGCGATTACGGTCAACAAGAGCGATATCGCCTCCTTTGATACCTATGGCGCAGGCACTTACATCCTGGACGCCGGAGACTACTACCTGACCGCCGCAACGGACGCCCACAATGCTGTCAACAACATTCTGGCCGCCAAGGGCTACACTGTGGCCGACGGCATGACCGCCGACGGTGACACCTCCCTCGTCTACTCCTGGACGGAGGACACTCTGGACACCACCACCTACGCCGTCTCCGCCAACGGTACAGCGATCACCAACCAACTCTCTGACGCAGACCCCAATCTGTATGAGGGGATCGATACCGAAGTCACCTGGCTCTCCCGGAGCGATTGGACCGGCACCTGGCCCTCTGAGACGGTACAGTTCACCCTGACCGACACCCTCATCGCCGACCTCCAGGACGTGCAGTATGACGCTGCCGACTAATACTGCGTGGTGATGCACTCACTGAACGCATTCAACACCAAGACCCGGTAGGAGATCAGCGGCCTGGAATAAGACGACCCCCTCGGGGACGACCTGCTGGACGAGCTGAGCTTTGACGAGATGGTCAGCCTCATCGGTGACGCCTTCCACTGGACCATGCCCATCGAATCCATCCAGGCCCCCGGCACCCGGGATGAGAACGGTCCCCAGGGCCTGACCGCCAGCCTGCTTGGCTCCGACGCCACCCAGCTGGAAGCCACCGCCTTCACCTCTGAGGACGTAATGGCCGCCACCTTCAACGTGGATATTATGACTGAAATCGGCAACGTCATCGGCAACAACTGCCTGGAGGCGGAAATCACCTGCCTGTACGGCCCCGGCAACAACATCCACCGCACCCCCTACGGCGGCCGCAACTTTGAGTATTATTCCGAGGACGGTTTCCTGTCCGGCAAGATGTGCCAGTATGAGGTGGCCGCCATCCAGGCCAAGGGCGTCCATGTGGTGATGAAGCACTTCGCCCTGAACGACTGCGAGCAGGACCGCATCGGCCTGGGCGTCTGGCTCAACGAGCAGACCGCCCGTGAGCTCTACCTGAAGGCGTTCCAGGCCCCCATTGAGGAGGGCAACGGCAACGGCGTCATGGTTGCTTACACCCGCTGGGGCTGCACCTGGTCCGGCGGCAACTATGGCCTGATCACCGGCATCCTTCGGGAAGAATGGGGCTGTGACGGCATGATTATCACTGACAACGTCCTGACCACCTATGTCAACGGTGTGGATGGCGTTCTGGCAGGTGTCTCCATCTACGACGCCATGCTGCCCTATGTCACGGACCAGCTCCCGGATTACGAGGATGACGCTGTAGTGGTCACCGCCATGCGGGAGGCCAGCCACCATGACCTGTATGCCATCGCCAACTCCGTAGGCATGAACGGCGTTGGGGCGGATACCACCGTCACGCTGACCCAGCCCACCGTGATTTTCATCACGGAAATCATCACCTGCGCTGCCGCCTTCTTTGCCCTGCTCTTTGCGGTGCTGTGGATTTTGGGCGCGCGGAAATTCCGCAAGACCGAGGAGTATGCCGCATACAAGGCATATCTGGCGGAGCGAAAGGCAACAAAGGCACGCCGCTGATTGTCTTGTGTCATCAAAAACGGATGACCGACTGTCCAGATTCTCTTTCCCTGACTGTACGGCAATGCATTCCAGGCTTTGACCGCATTTGTAGGCATCGCACATCACCCCCGCTACGTACGAATTTGCCTGGGTAGGAACAGGACACCTGGTGCAATGAGTGGTGGAAGGGTGATGTGACAGGTACCGTTTCACTGGATTGAGCAACAACCTATTTTTGCGGGAAGAGATCACTACCCGGCACTGAGGCCACAAAAAAGTGACCTTGGTGCCGGGCTTTCTTATTAGCGATTCAAACTGTTTCCCCATACAGCAAGCGCTGTCAAAATTGGAATCAAGGAGCGAACGGAGTCTGTTATTTCATACTCGACCCGAATCGGAACCTCCATATACTCGGTCCTTTTTATAAGACCGTCCTCCTCCAGTTCCTTTAAGGATTTCGAAAGCATGGTGTTGGAGATGCTGCCCATTTTTCGCTTGATGTCATTGTATCTGGTGGGACCATCGTTTGACAGCGAACATAAAATAGACATTTTCCATCTTCCGCCTAACGCATTCATCACCTTCTGCAAAGGGCATCCCACAGTGCAGGGACAAATATGCTCGTTCGCCATTTCGTTTCCTCCTCGCAAATCAGTTTTTTCTTACCTGCTCCATAAAAACTGCGTAATTGACTTATGCTTATCTCGTAGCTATAATGTATTATAGCAGATAATAAATTAAGAGTAAAGCATTTTTTAGGAGTTTTAAGCAGGAAAGATTCCACCCCCGCATGCAGGAGATGGATTTATGCGAATATCAGCTGCTGTACGCAGATAATACGGAGTTGACTTCGGAACTTACAAGCGCCCTGGAGCACATCCTGTTTCATCAGGAACAAATCAAAGACAAAATCGGGCGTCAGCTTGTTTCCTATCAAAACACACTGGATGAGATGGGAGACTTTCTTACTTCATGGCTGCTTTCTCACGAAAGCCCAACTTGAATCAGAACACACGAAGGAACTGCTGATGTACAATATATTTCTGACCGGTACAACCGGATTCTTGGGGACAGAGATCATTTCTGAACTCATGCAGACAACGGACGATGTCGTCTATGGCCTCACAAGAGCCGGTTCTGTCTCAGAGGCAATCAACACCCTTACCGCGCTCTGGTACGGACGCCCTGAGCTGACAGAGAATCTTGGGAGACGCATCCTGCCTGTACTGGGTGACATTACAAAAGAAGATCTCGGTCTTTCTGATGCAGATCAGGAGCGGCTGATCCGTCACACCGATTACGTCATTCATACCGCTGCCGTCATCGGCATCAACCACAGCCACGAGCAGTTTTGGAGTGTCAATGTCACCGGCACAAATCATGTTCTGGACTTTGCCAGGCGTATTCAGGCCGACCACCCGCTCCGGCGTTTTTCCCATGTATCTACCGCATATGTGGCCGGAACAAGAAGCGGACAAATCATGGAGGATTCCCTGACAGGCGCCGGTTTTTCCAGCCTGTATGAGCAAAGCAAGTTTGAGGGAGAGCGCCTTGTCGCACAGGCAATGGGGCAGCTCCCTGTCTCTGTTTTCCGACCCGGTCAAATCGTGGGAGATTCCAAAGCCGGACGGGTGAAAAACTTCAATACGCTTTATTATCCGCTGAAGCTGTATCTGAAGCAGCAGATGCGTGTTTTCCCCATCAAAAAGTCCATGCGCGTCAACATGGTGCCGGTGGACTATGTGGCAGAATCCATCGTCCGCATCACCTTTGCAGAGGATGCTGTGGGGAAAACCTTCCATCTGACTGCTCCGGCCTCGTCGCAGCCGACGGTGGCAGAACTGATCGACGCTGTTCGGGACTGGGCAGAGAAAAATCTCTCCATACATCTACCGAAGCCCCTGTTCCCCCCGATTCCGTTTCTGAACAAAATCGGCGCATCCCGCAATCTGTCAGAGGAGAAGCCTGCGAAAAAGAGTATCCTGACAAATATGCTCTCTTTAGCTCCCTACTTTACAGAGGATAAAACATATGACACGGCAAACACTGAGTGTTTTATGGGGGCATATCAACTCGATTGGCGGGAATATCTGCCGAATCTTCTGGCTTACGCCACCAGCCGGAATTTTCTCGACCACAACAGCCGAACCGTGTTTGAACAGGTGCGCTTTTGCCTGAACCGGAAGAATACGTCTATCGCCTATTACGATGTGACCGGCGACGGCATCCGGGAAAGCAGCGCCTCGTCTGTGAATCAGCGCATCGAGGAGACGCTGGGGGCGCTCCGGGCCCTTGGCATAGGTTCGGGCAGCAAGGTCGCGGTTAGTGGGAGCAACAGCGTCACCTATTTTGTCCTGGATGTGGCAATCGGCTTGTCCGGTGCCACCAGCGTACCGCTGTACTATACCACCCCCGCCAACGAACTGGACGAGCTGCTGCAAAAAAGCGGTGCGAACTGGTTCTTCATCGGGGATATTCGCATTTTATCCCATGTCAGTGAGATGACATTTGGATGAACAATAGTCTCCTTTACAGAAAATGCTCCTCTGCCAGACGACGCGCGTATTCTGTCATGGGAGCGGTTCCTCTCTTTGGGGAAAGGGCGGGAGTTCGTGCCTGTGCAGGTTTCCTATCAGGATATGGCCACCCTGCGCTATACCTCCGGTACCACTGGTAACTCCAAGAACGTGGCCTTTTCCCAAGCACAGCTGCGGTGGATGGCTGAGACGATGGCATCCCTGCTCAGCTTCAAAAGCCGAACCAAACAGGCAGTCTATCTGTCCTTTTTGCCGCTGAGCCATGTGGTGGAGGGAATATTGGGGGCTTACACGCCCTATTATCTGGGCGCACCGGCGTCTCTCTATTTTCTCAATGATTTTGACAAGCTGGCGGAGACGCTGCCCAAGGTGAGGCCGACGATTTTCTTTTCCATCCCCAGATTTTACGAGAAAATTTGGGATCAGCTGGCCCAGAATAAGCTGGGAAGCGTTTATATTTCCAGCAAAAAAGCTTTCTTAAAGAGAATCCTGCGCCAGGTTCTGAGAAGGTCGCTGCTGAAAAAAGCCGGACTGGATCGGTGTGACCAGCTCATCGTCGGCTCTGCGCCGGTCAGTCAAAAGCTCCTGGAGGATTTCAGGGAGCTGGGCATTGAGATCCACGACGCCTATGGATTGACGGAAGCGCCACTCATCGCCCTGAATCGGCTGGGTGCAAACGACATCACGACAGTTGGACCTCCGCTGCCGGAGACGAAGGTGACGCTGGCGGAGGACGGCGAGATTTTGATGGAAGGCCCTCAGGTGGCTGTGGCCTATGATGGTCGTGAGGACGCCCGCTTACATACGGGAGACCTGGGAGCAATCACGGTAAACGGTCATCTCCAAATCATCGGGCGGAAAAAGGAGATCCTCATCAACTCCTACGGAAAGAATATCAATCTGCAAAAGGTGGAGACCCTTTTGCGGGACATTCCCGGCATCAGCGAGGCTCTGCTGGTGGGAGAACAACGGCCCTATTGCGTCGCCCTGCTCTGGCCGGAGGATGAAAAGTCGGCTCCGGATGGAGCGACACTGATGGCTGCGGTCCGGTCTGTCAACGAACAGCTTTCCCACCCGGAGCAGGCCAAGCGATATGCGCTGATGTCCAGCCCGCTGAAAATTTCCACCGGAGAGCTGACGCCCAATTTGAAGCTGCGCCGAAGTAACATCATGGAACTGCACCAGGAGACCATTGACGGGCTGTATAAGCCCACAGCCACGCCGATGGGGGATGTCCTTCTGATTGGAGCGCTATGATGAACCGGCTGATTTATCGCGTCTTGTCCAGCAGGTTCGGCGCAAATTTTGAATTACGAATCCTCATGCGGCAAACGGCAAAAGCATTCGGTGTGGATGTGCCGAATGATGCCGGGCGTTCCACTCCGGAACTGCTGAAAGCCTACGCACAGTTCACAGCAAAGGAAGCCGTGCGAGCCATGCAAGATGGTGATACTCTCGAAACACTGCATCAGAAGCTGTATCAGATGGCCCATGCTCTGGGGAGCCGCCTTCGCCGATTATTGAATCCGAAAGACGAGAAGGAATGTTTTTCTGTTATTACACTGCTCTATCGCAACATCGGGATTCAAATATGCGAGGAATCGCCCGGAACAGTTTGTGTTCGCAAATGCTATTTCAGCGGCTTCTATGCGCCGGAAGTCTGCGACCTCATTTCTGCCATTGACCAAGGGATATTTGCGGGCATTTACCAGGGCGGCAAGCTGACATTTCATGAACGCATTACAGAGGGCTGTGACGTATGCCGGGCTGATTTCAGGTAAAGAAAGAGACCGTACAAGCCAGAAAGGAGGGCTGTTGGAATGAAAAAAGCGATTGTGATAGGCTCCGGCGCTGGAGGCGCTATGGTGGCCAAAGAGCTGCAAAGCCATTTTCAGGTGACGATATTGGAGGCCGGGAGTGAATTTCAGCCATTTGCATTTCCTGTAGATAAGCTGGCTGGGCTGCGCAAGACCGGGCTGTTTCTGGATGAACGAATGATCTCTTTGCTGTTCCCGGCCATGCGGGTGCAAAAGGCCACCTCGGAGCTGGTAATGGTACATGGCAGATGCACGGGTGGCACCACGACCCTCGCCACCGGCAGCGCACTGCGGTATGATAAGGGCCTTCTGAAATTGGGTATCCATCTGGATGAGGAATTTGAGGAGCTTGCGCAGGAGATTCCCCTGTCCACTGACCATGAAAAATACTGGTCATCCCAGACGAAAGCTCTCTTTGACGCTTGTGTGCAGCTGGGTTTCAGACCAACGCCCACGGGCAAGCTGGTGGACTTTGACCGCTGCGTCCATTGCGGGCGCTGTGTGCTGGGGTGCCGTACAGGAGCGAAACGGGACAGCCGCAGGCTATTGGCGGAGAGTGTTGAAAAAGGAGCCGTGCTGAAAACCAATTGCAAGGTAACAAAGCTCGGCATTGACCACAGTGACAATACCGTACATACCGTCTATGCAAAAGAAGGCGGGAAACAGACGACTTGCAGCGCTGATCTGATAGTCCTGGCTGCCGGAGGACTGGGAACACCAATCATTCTGGAACACTCCGGAATCATCTGCGAGGCCACGCTTTTTGTCGATCCTGTTTTCTGTGTGGCCGCATCGTATCCGGGAGCAGGTCAAGATAAACATATTCCCATGCCATTCATCATGCAGAGAGACGGCTATATGCTGTCCCCCTATATGGATTATCTCAGCTTTTTCTTCAATAAGTCTTGGCGTCTGCCGTCCAAAGATATACTTATAGCAATCATCAAAAATGCTGTCAGTAGTTTGACGCATGGAACCATCCCCT
>JAJQCL010000180.1 GCA_021202715.1 Lachnospiraceae bacterium | reverse complement strand
ACTCTGAACCACTCCCCGTCAAGAGGACAATGAAATAATATAAAATTTTCTATGAGATGAACAGCGCAACAGCGCTGTGGAAACCGTGGAATTGGTACATTCGCTACGGCGCATGTACCAATGTCGCGGTTTTATTATGCAACGAGATACTGTTCATGCTTCTCCATCGGAGTGAGGACACCAAGATTACGTTGAACCCTGCGTGTGTTGTAGTAGTGGATGTAGTGGATGATCATCTGAACAAGCTCTGCCTATGTATCAGCCACCTTCCCCGGAAAAATATGCACTGACGGTCGAGCAGGCCGCCGATTACTTCAGCATCGGCCATAAAAAGGTTCGTCAGATTGCGGATGAACACCCTGACGCAGGCTTCATCCTCTACAATGGCACCAAGCTTCTGATCAAATGCCGGAAATTCGAGCAGTTTCTTGACCAGACATCAAGCATTTAACAAATGAACATTTAAGAATAGAATTTGAGCCTTTGCTGTGATACAATAATCAGGTATTATGGCAAAGGCTCTCCCCCATAAAGCACAAGGAGGAAACCAAATGAGTACCAAAAGACGTGATAATAGGAATCGCATTTTACGTGACGGAAAGAGCCAATGCAAATGGACGATACAGATATTCTTTTTATGAAGGGAGGGAAGCAAAAAAGCTTTTACAGCTGGGAACTGGAACCAACGGACAAGCTCCCCGCCGGGAAACGGGAGTGTGTCGCTCTGCGCGACCAGATTGCAGAATATCGGAGGTTTAAAGACCGGGCTGCGTATCTCGGAGTTCTGTGGGTTGACGACATCAGATCTGGATATGAAGCAACGCACGATTCACATTGACCATGGGACACTCCGACATCAGCGTGACGCTGGACACCTACACGCATTATCGGCTGGAGGACGCCAGGGCAGATCTGAAAAAACTCAAGCGGAGTGTCTGAGTTTTCCACAATGCTAAATTCGCGAAAATGCGGAGTTTTTAGCATTGTTTTAGCATCATTGCCCGCCAGGTTATGCGAATTTGTGCCAGGATCTGCCATGAAGCCGTGGAAAATATTTGTCTTCCCAAGAAAGAAAAAAACACGCAGAATAAGGCAAAACCCGGCATTTCCCGGCACCGGGAGGAGGTAAAAATAAGATGTTTAAAATCCTTTTCATCTGCCACGGCAGGATATGTCCCATGTCCGACGAAGCCTGAAAAATCAACACTTTTTTGAGCCTGAGAGTTACTTTACCAACGATTTACCAATTTTGAGAGCTGGATTTGCAGATATAATGAGACTGTAATTAATTTTGTGTAAACCCCAAAATGGATATATGTATCCTCTTGGATTGATGATAAAATAAATATCAATTCAGGAGGATACTTTTATGGCAAGGCAAAGAAAGCTTTCACCGGAACGGAAACAATTTATCAGCAGTCTGTTGGAGCATTACCAACCCAATGACGCCAAGGATGTCCAGGAAATGCTGAAAGATCTGCTTGGAGATACTCTGCAGGGTATGCTTGAAGCTGAAATGGACGAAAAGCTGGGTTACTCCAAGTATGACTACAAGAACAAAGAAACCGATGACAGCCGAAACGGATACAGCAAAAAACTGTCACTTCTTCCATGGGTCCGATTGAACTGGATATCCCCAGGGATAGAAAAGGCGAGTTTGAGCCGCAGATTGTCCGAAAGAATCAAACAGATATTTCGAACATCGAAGACCAGGTACTGTCCATGTATGCCAAAGGAATGACCACGCGGGACATTTCTACCCATCTTCGGGATGTTTATGGGGTTGAAGCTTCCGCCGAGATGATCTCCCATATGACAGATCGAATCCTTCCGATTGCCAAAGAGTGGCAAAACCGGCCGTTGGAACGAAAGTACGCCATCGTTTTTATGGATGCCGTCCACTTTCATGTTCGCGAGGATAACAGAACTGTTAAAAAAGCAGTCTATGTCGCAATAGGAGTCAGATTGAATGGCATGCGAGAAGTACTCGGTATGTGGGTCGGCGGGAACGAGAGTGCAAAATATTGGCTTGGCGTGATGAATGAAATTAAGAACCGTGGTGTCGAAGATATCATGATCGTATCTGTCGATGGACTGACAGGATTTGCAGATGCTATCCATGCTGTATTTCCCCAGGCCGAGATCCAGCGCTGTATCGTACACCAGATCCGGTACACGACAAAGTTTATCTCATACAAGGATCTGAAACCATTTATGAAGGATCTGAAACTTGTCTATAAGGCAGATACTGAGGAATTGGCAGTTTCAGCTCTGGATGACCTGGAGGAGAAATGGGGGAAGAAATATCCGGCTTCCATTGCTTCCTGGCGAAACAACTGGCCCCAATTATCCACATATTTCAAATATCCGTCAGAAATCAGGAAGCTTATTTACACGACGAATTCCATAGAGAATTTTAATCGGCAGTTGCGGAAAGTCACGAAATCCAGGACCATTTTCCCGACAGATGACGCCCTGTTTAAAATGTTGTACCTGGCAATGATGGGTGCCACGAAAAAATGGACAGGGAAGTCCTGGGATTGGGGGCAGACGCTCGATCAGCTGAGCATTTATTTCGGGGACAGGATTCAACCCAAAGATATAGAATAAGCATAGATCCAGCGTCATGTAAAGGCGCCTGCAACGCAGGCGCCCTTGACATGCCACCGAATCCATGCTACAAATTAGTCAAGGCCTGAACGGCAGAACTTGCCATTCAGGCCTCTCCACAACGAAGATTTTTTCATCAATCCAAAGGGTTTACACAAAATATCTTACACTACCGATATAATATGAAAGATTTAATTTTCTGAAATTTCTAACAATCATTTTGCGGATGTTCTTTTCCAATTTGCACTCAGATTAAACTGTTTTTTCTTCTAGTCCTTTTCTATAGTCAGTTCCCCAATCTTCCATAGCCTTAATC
>JAJQCL010000051.1:354-13872 GCA_021202715.1 Lachnospiraceae bacterium | reverse complement strand
GTATAGGAGAAGGAATATTTGTTGTCCACCGCCGTATAGTTGTCCGGATCGGAGACCTCTTCATCGACGATCGCCTGAATGTCGGAATCCTGCGTGGTATAGATCTGCAGACCGCCGCTGTAGAGCAGGGTCGTGGCCTGCGATTCGGTATACCCGCATTCGGTCTGGAGGTCCTCGATGACCTCTGTGATCAGGCGGTCGACAAAATAAGAGTAGGGCGAGTCGTCCGTCTCCTCGTATTGGCTGTTTACCTCCTGAATCCGCTCGTAGACGGGATCGGCCAGGGCTTCTTCCCGCTCCGCGGCGGTGATATAGCCCTGCTCCTCCATATACTGAAGAACGATTTCCCGTTTCTCCGCATTGGCTTCGGGGTGTGTGATGGGATTGTAGCCGGACGGGTTCTGCGTGATGCCGGCGATGACCGCGCATTCGGACAGGGTGAGTTCACTGACATCCTTGTCGAAATACCGCCGTGCGGCGGTCTGCACACCCAGACAGTTGGAACCCAGATTGATGGTATTCAGATAGTTGATCATGATGTCTTCCTTGGACATCACCTTCTCCAGCTCGATGGCCAGATACTGTTCCTGGACCTTGCGGACGATCTTGGCGCCCAGACTGGATTCTGCGCCGCCGTCGAAGACATTGTTCTTAATGAGCTGCTGCGTGATGGTGCTGGCGCCCTGTGTGCTGGTGAAACCGCTCTGTACGCCCAGAACGGCGGCTCGCAGCAGACCGCGGATGTCCACGCCGCTGTGGGTCCAGAAACGGGAATCCTCGATGGCGACGAAAGCATTGACCAGGTCTTCGGGGACTTCATCGTAGGTCACGGGATCCCGGTTGGAACCGGAGGTGACCAGCGTCTCAATGAGATTGCCGTCGGAATCGTAGACCTCCGTGGAAATGCCCTGCGGTGTCACATCGAGGGTGCCGATGTCCGGCGCCTCGGCGATGATGCCGCGGACGATGCCGTATGCGGCGGCGGTCCCCACCACGGCGACAAAGAGGACCACAAAAAGAACCACCTTCACAACCGTCAAAACGGATTTGCTGCGGAGCTTTTTGCGATCGGACTGAATGGCATGGAGCTGTTTATTCACGCCATCTTTTCCAAAATTCATAGTGTATCCTCCAAAAGAGTTGCGTTCTCTCGATATCGTGGGTCTGAAGTGATTCGATTTCATGACTTTTTGACCCTGATGGAATCAGTATAGCAGATAAATCGTGATAAATAAAGGGGAACACTGCCAAAACCCATAAAAAGAAGAAAATTCAGCGATTTTTAAAGGAAAAACATGCGTTTTTCGACAGAAATCAGGGAAAAAGTGGGGAATAAAAGGCGGGGGAAGCATTTGCCGGTAGCCAAAACGTGCTTTTTCTGCTAGACTGAGGGCAGGGAACGGAGAGGAGAGACGCGCATGGAGGAGACGGTGAAGATCGTGTATGAGGGCGGTCAGGGGGAGGTCGTGGAGAAGAAATCCCGCTTCCTGGCGGATGTGGCGGCTGTGGACAGCGAGGAGGCGGCCGCTGCTTTCATAGAATCCATCCGGAAGAAATACTGGGATGCCAGGCATCACTGCTCTGCTTATGTGCTGGGGGAGCGCAGCGAGATCAGCCGCTGCAGCGACGATGGGGAACCCTCCGGGACGGCGGGACGGCCGATCCTGGATGTGCTCCTGGGAGCCGGCGTTCGCAATGCCTGTATCGTGGTGACGCGCTACTTCGGTGGGACGCTCCTGGGTACCGGCGGCCTGGTGCGAGCCTATGGCCGGGCGGCCCGTGAGGGACTGGCGGCCAGCCTTGTGCTGGAGCGGATCGAGGGGGAGAAGCTGCGCCTGACCTGCGATTACAACAGTCTGGGGAAGATTCAGTATCTGGCCGGGAACCGGGGACTTACGGCGCTGGAGAGCGAGTACGCCGACGCAGTGTCTCTGACATATCTGCTCCCTGCGGCGGAGGCGGAGCGCTTCACCGCGGAGATCACCGACGCCACCAGCGGGCGGGTCGGCATCGAGGATCTGGGAGAGCAGAGATATGCGGTGCTGGACCGCGAAGTGATTCTTCTGTAAATTAAGAATGCGATTTGCGCATTCTCGCGTTAAGCGCGGTCGTTTTTGGGACCTGCTTCCTTATGCGCTATGCGCATCCGCCTGATGGGGATGTGATTGTCCCGTCGGGCGGTGTTCTCTTATTCCTCTATTTCAAAATTCCTTCGGCGATCAGTGCGCCGGGCGCGCCCTTGGTCATCCGCTTCTCTACGCAGGTCTTCAGGCTGATGGCG
Source organism: Lachnospiraceae bacterium (assembly GCA_021202715.1). Classification (GTDB taxonomy): domain Bacteria; phylum Bacillota; class Clostridia; order Lachnospirales; family Lachnospiraceae; genus UBA3305. The sequence goes on along the minus strand of JAJQCL010000051.1, from coordinate 11,591 downwards.
TCATAGATGGCTTCCTGAAAAACGGGGCAGACCGCCTGGTAATCCTCCAGCGGGAGCGCGTCCAGGGAGACGTCCTTCTCCAGGCAGACCAGACCCAGCTGCCCGATGATACCGTGCGCGTCGCGGAAGGGAACGCCGTGGTTCACCAGGTAATCGGCGGCGTCGGTGGCGTTGGTGAAGCCGCCCCGGGCGCTGCGCTCCATCGCCGTTTTGTTAAAGCGCAGGGTGGCGAGCATGCCGTTAAAGAGGGTGAGACAGGATTCGACGGTGTCGATGGCATCGAAGGCGCCTTCTTTGTCCTCCTGCATGTCCTTATTGTAGGCCAGAGGCAGGCTCTTCATCGTCGTCAGCAGTCCCATCAGCGCCCCGTAGACACGGCCTGTCTTGCCGCGGACCAGCTCGGCGATGTCGGGGTTCTTCTTTTGCGGCATGATGCTGCTGCCGGTGCTATAGCCGTCGTCAATCTCCACGAACTGATATTCATTGGAATTCCAGCAGATGATCTCCTCACAGAAACGGCTCAGGTGCATCATGATCATCGAGAGCGCACTGAGAAGCTCGATCAGATAATCCCGGTCCGAGACCGAGTCCATGCTGTTGGCAGTGGCGCAGCGGAAGCCCAGCAGTTTGGCGGTGTATTCGCGGTCCAGCGGATAGGTGGTCCCGGCCAGCGCACCAGCGCCCAGCGGGCACTCGTTCATTCGCTCCCGCAGATCGTGCAGGCGGGAGAGATCGCGGCCGAACATCTCATAGTAAGCGCCCAGATGGTGAGCCAGCGTGGTGGGCTGGGCCTTCTGCATGTGCGTGAAACCGGGCATGTAGGTCTCCAGATTCTCCTCCATCCGCTGCTTCAGCGTGGCACGCAGTTCTTCCACGAGTCCCGTCAGAACCGGGATCTCATCCCGGACGTACAGGCGCATATCCAGCGCTACCTGATCGTTGCGGCTGCGGCCGGTGTGGAGCTTCTTCCCCACATCGCCGATCCGTTCGATGAGCAGCGCTTCCACGAAGCTGTGAATGTCCTCATACTGCGGATCGAAGTCGAGCTTCCCGGAGGTCAGATCGTTCAGGATCCCCTGCAGACCCGCCTGAATCTGTTCCTTTTCTTCTTCTGTCAGGATTCCCTGCTTCGCCAGCATCTTCACGTGTGCCAGGCTTCCCGTGATGTCCTGCCGGAAGAGTCGGCGGTCAAAGGACAGGGACTCGTTAAAGGCGAAGGCCAGGTCGTCTGTTTTCTTGGTAAATCTTCCACCCCATAATTTCATGGTCAATATCTCCTTCATCAAAATTTAAACGGAATATTCCTCCGGCGCTTCCTCCGGCGGATCCAGATACTCGTCATCCTCCAGCAGAATCTCCGCGATCTCATCATCGGTCAGAGGATCCTCCTCCGGGGAGGATGTTTTCACTGGTGTCGGCCAGGCCTCCTCCGTGAGAGGGGCGCTGCCCATTCTCTCCGGCGGTTTTTCAGGAACCGGTTCCTGTGCCGCATCGTTCTCTGCCGCAGTCGCCCGGCGGGCGGCGCGTTCCTGTCTCCGGCGTTTCTGCCGCAGCCGCCGGTTTCGACGGAACAGGAGAAGGAACACGGCCAGAAAGACCAGGATCGCCAGAGAAACCAGGGAAATGACCGCTCCCTCCGTCAGTCCTGCAACATGGTAATGCAGCGCGATCGTGTGCGTTCCCACCGTCAGATCGAGGGCCAGGAAGGTCTCCGCGAAGGCGGAGGCTTCCACTTCTTCTCCGTCCACCGTCACGGTCCATCCCTCATCGTAGGGAATGGAGAGGAAGAGCGTGCCGTCCTCTGTGACCGTGATCGTGCCGGTGAGACTGGTTTCCGACAGTGTATTTGTGCAGGATTCAACCTGAAGACTCTGTTCGCTCATGTGGTTATACCAGTCGATGAAGACCTCCTCATCGAAGAGGTATGCGGTGGCATCCAGCGTCAGCCCCTCGTCGGAGCTCAGCGAGATGACATCCCCGACCTCGCAGACGCCCAGATCGAGGAGGTAGCCGCGGTCCACGTTGGAAAAGCTCTTCGGGGAGGAATTCACGTAGGCAGTAACGTCCTCCACGTCGTCATTAGCCACATAGACGTAGATATGACCGGCCTCTGTTACTTCGAGGGAAAGGGAGGAGCCGGAGCTCTCCGCGATCTCGTTCAATACATTGCCGCTGCCGGTCGTCAGATTGACCAGAGCGTTTTGCGCTGCGGCCGGATCGCCGGAATAGTAGGAGAAATAGTCGCTGACATCGTCGGCGATCATGAAGCCCACATTCAGCGTGTACAGATTTTCATACAGGTAGGTCGTGTCCTCCCAGCCGATGCACTCATAGAGCGCGCTGTCTTCCAGCTGCGTGGTGGACAGCTGGTAACGCACCGACAGCAGCGAGGCCATCAGAGGCGTGGCGCCGGTGAAGCTGTAGGCGTTGGTATTTCCCTCCATGCCGAAGATCGTGTAGAAATCGCTGACGGCGGCCTGCGTGGTGGAGGAGAAGATGGAGGCCGACTGGTAGCCGGTCCAGGCGCCGTCGTTCTTCGTGCGGCGGCTGACCTTCTCCACGCGGTAGAAGCCGCTGGTGTCGTCCGCCTCCGCCTGCTCCAGCAGCGTCTGGTAGTTCTCTGTATTGCTCCAGTAGTCGGTTCGGCTGGTCGTTGTGATGCTGGTCGAGGCCATGTTGATGCCCGTCTCCGCCACCACCAGAGCCAGAGACAGAATCAGCGCCGTGGAGCGGGCCAGCTTATCAGAACGCCACTGATAGGCGATCAGGGCGTACAGGGCCACGAACAGCAGCGTCAGATAGTAGACATAGTAATCGAACTCGTCCGCCGTAACGACGACCTGACAGATGAGGATGAAAGCCATGACGCCGCAGAAGATGCCTGCGATCTGTCCCTTACTCAGCTGTCTGAGGCCGCGGAAGCCCTCGAAGCACAGCGTGAGAAGCAGGATCGTATAGAGGAAGGACTGGCGGCAGGGCAGGCTGTTGGGATAATGCATCCCGTGCCAGATATAGTTGGGGATGTTCAGGCTGAAGCTCAGGAGCATCACCATCAGCAGCGTGCTCTTGACGATCTTCTGCTTCGCCGGAATTTCTTTATTTAAAATATAGGCGGGGAAGCAGAGCAGGCAGACCACGCCGCTGTAGAGGTTGGGCCAGTGTTCGAGGCCGATCTCCACCTCGACATTCATCATCTGCCGGGCCAGCATTTCCAGAATGGAGAAATACGAGGTCAGAGAGGAGGGGAACGTGCTGTCTGCAGAGGCCGTCGTCATCAGGGCTTTGGCGGCGGGCAGCAGCAGGACGGCGGCCAGACCGCCGGCGAGCAGCGAAAATACGGCGAAAAGGGCCGTCTTCTTCACATACTGTGCCGCCCGCTGCCGCGGCAGCAGGATCATTTCACAGACAAAATACAGCACCATGAAGATGCACAGCATGATGGAAATGTAGTAGTTGCTGAGAATTGCCAGCCCCAGGGTGATGCAGTAGAGGAAGGGGCGGTCCTCCCGGACCAGGCGCTCCAGTCCCAGAAGGATCAGAGGAGCCAGCCACAGGCAGTCCAGCCACATGATATTCCAGCTGTAGGCGGCCAGGTAGCCGCACAGCGCGTAGCAGATGCCAAAGAAGGGAAGGAGAAGGCTATTGACCTGAAATTTTCTTTTCAGATATCCGGCCATCGTCAGTCCGCACAGTCCGATCTTGAAGACGATCAGGTAGGTCATGAACTCGATGACGAAGCCGGAGGGAATCAGGAGCAGCAGCCAGTTGAAGGGACTGGCCAGATAATAGGCCATCAGCGCCACATAATTGCTTCCCAGCCCGATCTCGAAAGAGTAAGTCAGGCTCTCGCCTTCTTTAAGCGCCCGGGCGAACTCCGCGAAAAACGGCGCGTACTGGTGGTACAGGTCGGTGCGCAGGAAGCTGTTCTCCCCGAAGGGGTAAATGCCCTTTCCGGCGAAGATGCCCACCATGACGACGACGGGCAGCAGGAAGGAGAGAATCATCGGAAGCCGGTCCTCCGACTTCCCGGCGCCGGGCGTTTTAATCCGTACAGTCATACTTTTCCTCCTTTGGGCTCCCGGTCTCTGCCCAGGCGTGCCTCCTGAATGATATAGAGAGGGCGATCCTTGGCCTCCAGGTAAATGTGGGCCACGTACTCTCCCAGTATGCCCACCGAGAGCTCGATGATTCCGCCCAGAAAGAGGACCGCGCACAGCAGCGTCACATAGCCGGGTACGGTGATGCCGAAGAGCAGCGTCTGTACCAGCGTGATGAGAATGTAAATAAACGCGCACAGAGAGATCACAAAGCCTGTCCCCGTCACCAGGCGCAGCGGGGCGATGGAGAAGGACGTGATGCCGCCGATGGCATAGCGAAACAGGCCCATAAAGCTCCATTTGGTCGTGCCCACAGCCCGTTCTACATTTTCATAGGGATACCATTTTGTTTCAAAGCCTACCCAGGCGAAGATCCCTTTGGAAAAACGTTCCACTTCCGAGAGTTCGAGGATGGCGTTCACCATGCGGCGCGTCATGACCCGGAAATCGACGGCGCCCTCAGCCATCGTTACATCGGTGAGGCGGTTGCTCAGGCGGTAAAAGGCGCGGGAGAAGAAGCTGCGAATCCGGGATTCTCCTTCCCGGGAGGTCCGCCTGGCCGCGGCGCAGTCATAGCCCTCCTCGATGCCCTGCAGCATCTCCGGGATCATGGCCGGCGGATGCTGCAGATCTGCGTCCATGATGATGACCAGATCGCCGGAAACATTGCGCAGGCCGGCGTACATGGCGGCCTCCTTGCCGAAATTCCGCGAAAAGGAGAGATAATGGACCTCCGCGTGCAGCGCCGCCAGCCGCCGCATCTCCCGCAGCGTGCCGTCGCGGCTCCCGTCGTTGACAAAGAGAAAGGAGAAACGGTAGTCGGGCAGGGTGTCCAGCACCTTCCGCGTTTCTTCATAAAATAAATTCAGTCCCGGCTCTTCATTGTAGCAGGGGACGATGATATCTACGGTCGTACTCATAAAACAGCTCCATCCTGACAGTAAGCAACTTGAAGTTTTTTACCATCAGACCATCTTAATATAAAATGCCCGAAATGTAAATGATGCAGGGACAAAAAGTCCGGAATCGAACACATGATATGCGTATGCATGCGATTGAGACTCGCGATTCGCTGCATCCTCTCGCTTGTCGAGCGCACACCATGTCTGTCGCAGAAGAGAAAGCGGGAAGGGAAAAGCGGATAACACGTCGACGGATTCTTCGCATATCCGGCGGTCTGCGGGAATACATTTAAATGCAGCCCCCGGAGAGGGGGCACAGAAGCGGGAAACGCGGCGGGACAGACGCCGCAGCGCAGAACAAAGCAGGAGGAAAGATACCAATGTCAGAGAAAATGCTGGAAAATAACAAGGTGAATGTGATCGGCGAGGTGGCGGAGAATTTTACCTTCAGTCATGAGGTGTTCGGGGAAGGGTTCTATCTCACGACCCTGTTGGTGAACCGGCTCAGCGACCAGGTGGATGAGATTCCGCTGATGGTCTCCGAGCGGCTGATGGATGTCAACCGGGATTACCGGGGCGGGATCCTCGAGGCCAGCGGCCAGTTCCGCTCCTTCAACCGCCACGAGGGCAACCGGAACCGTCTGGTGCTGTCGGTTTTTGCCCGGGAAATCCATTTCCCGGACGACTGTTCCGACTACACACGGACGAACCAAATCTTTCTGGACGGTTATCTGTGCAAGGAGCCGGTGTACCGGAAGACGCCGCTGGGGCGGGAGATCGCGGATCTGCTGCTGGCGGTGAACCGCCCCTATGGAAAATCGGATTACATACCCTGCATCGCCTGGGGGCGGAACGCTCGTTATGCGGCCGGGTTTCAGGTGGGGAGCCGCCTGCGCATCTGGGGGCGCGTTCAGAGCCGGGAATATACGAAGAAAACGGAAGAAGCCGAGGCGGAGAAGCGCATCGCCTACGAGGTGTCCGTCAGCAAGCTGGAATGCATGGAGTAGAACATGCTTCCAGGCCGTTCGCCGACGGCGGATGAGAGAGCGGCAGCAGGTGGTGCGTGGTTCGCGCAAATGGCCCCTTCCCTCGGTTGACAACCCTGCATTTTGATGATAAAATCGTTTTTCAAACGAGGATCAGAAGGAGGGCATTAAGATGGCTGTTTTTGAGGGGGCTGGCGTAGCGATTATCACTCCGTTCCATGCGGACGGAAGCGTGAATTATGAGAAGCTGGGCGAGCTGATCGATTTTCAGATTGAACATAAAACCGACGCAATCATCATCTGCGGGACGACGGGCGAGAGCGCGACGCTGACGATGGACGAGCACAAAGAGGTCATCCGCTACTGTGTGCAGCATACGGCGGGCCGGGTTCCGGTGATCGCCGGGACCGGTTCCAACTGCACGGAGACAGCGATCGAGATGTCCCGGGACGCGGAGAAGGACGGGGCGGATGCGCTGCTGATCGTGACGCCCTATTATAATAAGGCGACGCAGAAGGGGCTGATCGAGCACTACAGCATGATTGCTGAGTCCGTGAATCTCCCTATTATTATGTATAACGTACCCAGCCGCACCGGCTGCAATATCCTGCCGGAGACGGCGGTGGCCATCGCGAAGAAGAATCCCAATGTGGTGGGCATCAAGGACGCGGTGGGCAATCTGAGCCAGACGGCGATGATGGCTCATCTGGCGGACGGCTGCCTGGATATCTATTCGGGCAATGACGATGAGGTGCTTCCCAGCCTGTCGCTGGGCGGCAAGGGCGTGATCTCCGTCCTCTCCAATGTGATGCCGGAGGAGACGCACAACATGGTGCGTGATTTCCTGGATGGAAATGTAGCGAAGGCGAGACAGTTCCAGCTGGATTCGATGCCTCTGACAAAGGCTCTCTTCTGTGAGGTGAATCCCATCCCGGTGAAAGCGGCCATGAATCTTATGGGCATGGAGGTCGGCCCGCTGCGCCGTCCGCTCAGCGAGATCGCGCCGGAGAACCTGGAGAAGCTGCGGGCGGCCATGACGGACATGGGCCTGCTGAAATAGGAGGAAGAGCACGATGGTACGAATGATTCTTCACGGCTGTAACGGAGTCATGGGGCAGGTCGTCACGCAGCTGGCGGCGGAGGACCCGGAGCTTACGGTGGTGGCCGGGATCGATATCAATACGGAGCAGAAAAATGACTATCCGGTCTTTGCAAGACCCGCTGACTGTGATGTGGAAGCGGATGTGATTGTCGACTTCTCCTCGGCGAAGGCCCTGGATGCTCTCCTTGCTTATATGAAGGAACGCAGGATTCCCGGTGTGCTTTGCAGCACCGGCCTCTCGGAGACGCAGATTGCGGCCGTGGAGGAGACCAGCCATGAGGTGGCAGTCCTGAAGTCCGCCAATATGTCTCTGGGCATCAACACGCTGTTCAAGGTGCTGAAGATGGTGGCTCCGATCCTGGCGGAGGAAGGGTTTGACATTGAGATCGTGGATAAGCACCACAACCGCAAGGTCGATGCGCCCAGCGGTACGGCCATCGCGCTGGCGGATGCCATCAACGAGTCTCTGGAGGAGCCGTATGCGTACAAGTTCGACCGCTCGCAGGAGCGGAAGAAGCGCGAGAAGAAGGAGATCGGTTTCTCGGCGGTCCGGGGCGGCAGCATCGTCGGCGAGCACGATGTGATCTTTGCCGGGACCGACGAAGTCATTACGATTCAGCACACGGCCTACTCCCGGGCGATTTTTGCCAAGGGGGCGCTGGCCGGGGCGAAGTTTTTGGCCGGGAGGCCGGCGGGCTATTACAACATGCAGGACGTGATCGGATAACGGGAGCGTCCGGCAGAACTGTGACGTCGTGGTTCACAGATAAAACATAATCTTATGACAAAACGAACACAAAGCAGGTATATCCTATAGTGCGGATATATCTGCTTTGTGTTTTCTTTACAGGAGTTTGTGTAAAACGAAAATGATCAGCGGGGAGGCATCCGCGCAGACGATCATTCAGGGCAGAGAAAGGAAGGTTGGATATGATAGAAGTCAAAAATCTCACCAAGAAATACGGCGAGCATCTGGCGGTGGACAATCTGAGCTTCACTGTCAAGGATGGACAGATTTACGGATTTCTTGGGCCAAACGGAGCCGGGAAATCCACGACCATGAATATCATGACGGGGTATCTGGGTCTGACGGACGGCCAGGTTCTCATCAACGGGCATGATATTCTCGAGGAGCCGGAGGAGGCCCGGTCCTGTATCGGCTATCTGCCGGAGCAGCCGCCTCTGTACATGGATATGACCGTGATCGGTTATCTGAAATTCTGTGCGGAGCTGAAGAAAATTCCCAAAGCAGAGCGCGCCCAGGCGGTGGAAGAGGCCATGGTCAAGACGGGGATTGAGGGCGTGAAGGACCGAATCATCCGTAACCTTTCCAAGGGCTATCGTCAGAGAGTCGGTCTGGCACAGGCGATCCTGGGCATGCCGCCCATCATCATCCTGGATGAGCCGACCGTGGGTCTGGATCCCAAGCAAATCATCGAAATCCGTGAGCTGATCCGCAAGCTGGCGAAGGATCACACGGTCATTCTGAGTTCTCATATCATGCAGGAGATCAGCGCGGTCTGTAATTATATCATGATCATCTCCAACGGGCGTCTGGTCGCCAGCGACACGCCGGAGAACCTGATGAAGCAGCAGCAGACGGCCAGCTCTCTGGAGCTGGAAGTGCGCGGAAACCGTGCGGAGGTCGAGGTACTCCTGCGGGAAATTCCCGGTGTGCAGTCTGTGGAAATGCAGAAAAGCCGGGAAAAGGACGCCGTGAAAGCCATCATTACCGAAGAGGCCGGCGCCGATGTCCGCGAGGAAGTCTTCTATACGCTGGCCAGAGAGCATCATCCGCTGCTGAAGATGAATCAGGAGCGGGTCAGCCTCGAAGAACTGTTCCTGGAGCTGACAGATGAGACGGAGTCTGCCGGGGCGGAGTCGCAGCCTGAGAGCACGGGAGAGGAGGTTGCCGAGTAGTCATGATTGCGATTTTCAAGAGAGAATTTAAGAGCTATTTTACATCCATGACAGGATATCTATTCATGGCGTTCATCCTGTTTTTTGAGGGGCTGTATTTTGTCGCCTACAATGTGACGCAGGGATATCCGCATTTTGCCTATACTCTCTACAGCCTGAACTTCGTCTATATGATCGCAGTGCCGATTCTTACCATGCGTGTGTTTGCTGATGAGAGAAGACAGAAGACCGATCAGCTGTTGCTGACGGCTCCGGTGACGGTGATGCAGATTGTCATGGGCAAATACCTGGCGATGGTTGCCGTCTACGGTATCGTCTGTGCCATCAGCGCGCTGGGACCGGCGGTGCTGACCCTGTTCGGCACGGTCTATCTGGCAGGAGACTACGGGATGCTGCTGGCGTTCTTCCTGGCGGGCAGCGCCTTTCTGGCGATCGGCATGTATATCTCTGCTTCGACAGAGAGCCCGGTCCTGGCCTGCGTCGGTACCTTCGGCGTTCTCCTGATCCTGTATCTGATCAGCTCCATCGCCTCGATGATCCCCATTGATGCGATCGCGAATGTACTGACGGAATTTTCCTTCTCTGACCGGCTTTATAACTTCACACAGAACCTGATCGACGTACCTTCGTACGTATTCTTTGCCTCTGTGGCCGGATTTTTTGTATTTCTGACGGTGCAGTCCGTCCAGAAGAGAAGATGGAATTAGGAGGTGCGTGATGAAGATAGGAATTGGGAAAAAGAAAGAAGTCAATGCGGCGGCGCAGACAAAAAAGCCGGGCAGATTTAAAATCGGAAGGCCCCATATCAATCTGAAGTCCAACCGTGTGCGCTACGGCGGCTACAACACGGTGGTGGCCGTGGTGGTGCTGGCGATCCTGGTGGTCGTCAACCTCCTGGTGGAACAGCTGCCGAGCAAATACATCAGTATTGATACCAGCAGCAGCAGCGTCTATTCTCTGGGTGATACGACAGAGCAGGTGGTGGATTCGCTGGATCTGGACGTCACCATCTATGTGCTGATCGATGAGAGCTCCGCAGACAGCGTGGTGTCTGAGCTGCTGAACCGCTATGTGGACCTGTCGGATCATATTTCCGTAAAATATATCGATACGGCGGAGAATCCTTCCTTCGCGGCGGAGTATGACGCTTCCTCGGCGACCAGCAACAGCCTGATCGTTGTCAGCGAGAAGCGGTCGACGCTGGTGGATTACAGCGATATTTACGAGAGCGAGATCGATTATTACACCTACTACACGACCGGTGAATACAGCGCGACCACCTCCTTTGACGGGGAGAGCCAGATCACCAGCGCTATCGATTATGTGGCGTCGGATACGCTGCCGATCATGTATACGCTGTCCGGGCACGGGGAGGAGGAGCTCTCTGACGACATCACCTCGCAGATCAACAAGATGAACATCGAGACGGTCGATCTGAACCTTCTGACGGAGGGAGAGATTCCGGAGGATGCCAATGCCATCCTGATCAATCAGCCGACGCAGGATCTTTCGGATGACGAGAAAGACCTGATCCTGACCTATATGCAGGAGGGGGGCTCGGTGCTCTATATCCCGGTCCTTTCCCCGGATGAAGAACTGACAAATTTCGCAGAAATTCTCAGCTATTATGGCATCAGCCTGACCGGCACGCTGGTGATGGAGAGCGATACGAGTATGTATTATCAGTATCCTTACATGCTGATCCCCACGGTCAGCAGCTCCAGCGACATCACCAGCCCGATTTCCGAGGAAAATCTGTCCATTCTGGTGCTGCAGGCACAGGGCATTGTGACCTCGGATGATCTTCGCTCCAGTGTCTCGCTGACGGATCTGCTGACGACCTCGGAAAATGCCTATGCCAAGGATATCAGCAGCGGCTCGCTGTCTACGATGGAAAAAGAGGACGGCGACGAGGAGGGCTCCTTCACGCTGGCCGTGTCAGCCGAAGAGGAGATCGACGATGATACCTCCACCAAACTGGTGGTGATTTCCTCCGAGTATATCCTGGATGACTCCATCCTCAGCAGCTTCAGCGTGGGCAACGCGGACCTGTTCCTGAATTCAGTTAGCTGGATGTGTGAGCACGAGAGCACTATTTCCATCTCCAGCAAGGATATGACGGAGGCCACTCTGGTTGTCTCGAGCTCGGCCGGCAGCATTTTGCGAGCCGTGACGATGGTTATCCTTCCGGTGGGTCTGCTTCTTGTCGGTGTAGTTGTGTGGATCAGGA
>JAJQCL010000051.1:0-344 GCA_021202715.1 Lachnospiraceae bacterium | reverse complement strand
CCTTCCGGTGGGCCGCCTCCTGGCGGGTGAGGTGGTTGGATCCTGTCGCGTTACCAATAAACGCACAACAGAAAGCAAAGAAAAAGAAACACCGCGGCAGGAATCTTCTCGTCCTGGTCCTGGCTCTGGCGGTCTGCTGCGTCGGTTATGTGGCGCTGCGCCAGGCGAATGAGGCGGCGGAGAATGAGACCACCGAGGCGGAGGAGCTGGACGCCCTCCTGGAGCTTTCGGAGGATGCGGAGATCGTTTCGCTCTCCTACGAGCTCGACGGGGAGACGATTGCGCTCTCCTATACCGATGACGAGACCTGGGAGCGCGACGGGGCGGAGGATTTCCCCATTGAC
>JAJQCL010000100.1 GCA_021202715.1 Lachnospiraceae bacterium | reverse complement strand
CGCTCATTTTGGCCAATATATTGGCCAAAATGGCTACTTTCTCATGTTGTTGCGGTCCGCAAGGTCATGAATACGAATGCAAGCATTCGATTCATGACCTTTTGTCCCTTGTATCATTAAAAAACATCCCGATTGTGAAGAGGGAACTTCCTGTTCCTCCCTGCAAGCACGCCCCGCCCTTCGCGGCAGGACGCTTACGCCCGCATTAATCCCTTCACAATCGAGATGTATATCATCTATATGTTGCAACGGGTGCGAACTTCATACCGCAAGTCAGACTTTTCGTTTCCGCGGCAACTCCCCATCCGCAGAACACTTAACGCATGAAATTCTATTTTGCAAATATCAGGGTTCAAAGGTCATGAATCGAATACTTACACAAGGTACGCCCTGCGGGTGCGTATTCGTATTCATGACCTTGGAACCCGCCAAAACATGACACCGTAGGCGCCCCTTGTGGGGTAAGAAGCCATTTTTCAAAGAAAAATGCGCGGATTACGAATGTTTTGCGGATTTCGCAAGCGCGTAAGCGCGAAGAAATCCGTGATATGTAGATCAGGGTTCAAAGGTCACCAGGTCACCCTTCATCCCCGTACTTCATATCCTTCAAAATGTCACAGAAGTCAAAGGTGGCAAACAGATCCCGCTGGGTCTCCGCCCGACGGATCATCTGCGCTGTCCCGTCCTCCCGCAGAAGAATCTCGGCATGACGCAGCTTGCCGTTGTAGTTATAGCCCATCGCATGACCGTGCGCTCCGGTATCGTGGATGAACAGCAGATCCCCCACCTCGATCTCCGGAAGAGCCCGTCCCTTCGCGAATTTGTCGCTGTTCTCACAGAGCGAGCCGGTGACATCATACACATGATCGCAGGGCGCGTCCTCCTTGCCCATGACCGTGATGTGATGATAGGCGTCATAGATCGCCGGACGCATCAGATCCGCGGCGCAGGCATCGCAGCCGATATATTCCTTATAGGTGTGTTTCTGGTGCACTGCCGTGGTAACCAGACCGCCGTACGGTCCCAGCATGAAGCGGCCCATCTCCGTATAGATTGCCACATCTCCCATACCGGCGGGAACGAGCACCTCTTCATAGACCTGACGCACTCCCTCACCGATCGCCAGAATGTCGTTGGGCTCCTGCTCGGGCCGGTAGGGAATCCCCACACCGCCGGACAGGTTGATGAAACGGATATCCGCCCCTGTCTTTTCCTTCAACTCCACCGCCAGCTCAAAAAGCACCTTTGCCAGCGCCGGATAGTATTCGTTGGTGACCGTATTGCTGGCCAGAAACGCGTGAATTCCAAAATGCTTTGCGCCCTTCTCCTTCAGCATCCGGAAGCCCTCGAACATCTGCTCTGTCGTAAATCCGTACTTGGCATCTCCGGGGTTGTCCATGATGCCGTTGCTCATCCGGAACACGCCGCCGGGATTGTAGCGGCAGCTGATCGTCTCCGGAATCCCGCAGGTCTTCTCCAGAAAATCAATGTGCGTGATATCATCCAGGTTGATGATAGCTCCCAGCTCCCGGGCCTTAGCATACTCGGCCGCCGGCGTTGCGTTGGAGGAGAACATGATCTCGCCCCCCGTAATCCCGCAGGCCTCCGAGAGCATCAGCTCCGTCATCGAGGAACAGTCGCAGCCGCAGCCCTCCTCATGGAGCAGCTTCAGGATGAAGGGATTGGGCGTCGCCTTCACCGCGAAATATTCTTTGAATCCCTGATTCCATGAAAATGCCTGCTTCACCCGCCGGGCGTTCTCGCGGATCCCCTTTTCATCGTAAATGTGAAAGGGCGTGGGAAATTTCTTCACAATCTCATCCAGCTGTTCTTTTGTTACAAAGGGTCTCTTTTCCATCGTATTTTCCTCTCTCGCAGATTCTCTCTTCCTCTCACCCATTGCCATTCCGGCTATCCTGCGTCACATGAACGTGGGTGTACAGATGATCCTGACAATATTCGTAATTGCCCGCGCACTTGGAACAGAAACGGAATTCCAGATTCGGATCGTCCTGCTCCGTCCGCCCGCAGACCGCACAGCGATGGCGCGGCGCCCCCGGTCTGCCGGCTCCGGCCCGCATTTTCTTCGTATAATCCCGGCGCCTCTTCGCCTGATGTACCGTGTCCACCGGCTTCCTGGCCTCAAAGAAGAACAGCAGGAAGTTCAACAGAGACAGCACAATGCTCACCCGCCCCGGCCAGTTAGAGGTAAAGAGCTCCAGAGCAATATACACGGCATAAAAGATTCCCAGCCATTTTGCTTTGATGGGAATCACAAAATACAGATAAAACTGCATATCCGGCATCGTGGCCGCAAAGGCCAGCAGCATCGTCATGTACAGATTGCTGGCATCCAGGATATAGATCTGCCCCCAGACCAGATAGATAATCAGCGCCGCCAGCACATTTGCCAGAACACCGATGATGATATACAGATTGAAACGGAACGTCCCCCACAGCTGCTCCAGACTGCGCCCCAGAGAGTAATTGATCACACTGAGCAAAACCAGCCAGATCAGGTTGTAGCTGGGCGGAGTCCCCAGATACGTCACGATCCGCCAGATCTGCCCGTGCAGGATCGCGCTGGCGTCCAGACACAGCCAGTTGTAATAAAAGCTGGGGTTCGTCATGTCAATCAGATACCCCACCGCGTAACAGATGATCAGATAGAGCATCAGATTGTTCACGGCATACCGCCCGAACTTCCGCTCCAGATTGTCGATCCAACTCATACGAAGAACATTCCCTTCTTAATCCCGAAGGACAGGATCCTCAAAATAGATCCATTGCCCCGACGGGCTCGTCCCCCTGTTTCACAGCCTCGTTTCTCTGGTTCCTCATTATAGGGATGTTTTCCCTGTTTGTCAAACCTGGAAAGCGCTTTTCTGCAAATTTTAATGACCTCTTTACACACATTTCACTTGTATTTTTGCGCGAAAATAAGTATAACATATAGTGATTCAGAATAAGGTCGCATTTTGCGTCCGTTTCAATCCCATTTCTACTTTAATTTAAGATGCGCGATCGTACGGAGAATACAGACTGATACAGCCTGTGACCAACGCGATCGCAACGACAATCTGTCGTTTATGATGAACCATGACCGGAGGTAAGGATTTTGCATACATACTACAGTCTGGGTATCGACATCGGTTCCACCACAGTGAAAATCGCTGTGCTGGACGAGAATCAGGAGATACTCTATTCCGATTATAAGAGACATCTGGCGCACATTCAGGAGACGCTGGCCGACCTGATCCGGGACGCCCGCAAGGTCGTCGGCCCGGCGACCCTGCATCCCATGATCACCGGCAGCGGCGGTCTGACCCTGGCGAAGCATCTGGACGTGCCCTTCGTACAGGAGGTGGTCTCCGTGGCCACCGCCCTGACCTGCTACGCGCCGCAGACCGACGTGGCCATCGAGCTGGGCGGTGAAGACGCGAAGATCATCTATTTCACCGGCGGCGTGGACCAGCGGATGAACGGCATCTGCGCCGGAGGCACCGGTTCCTTCATCGACCAGATGGCGTCCCTGCTGCAGACGGACGCCGCCGGTCTGAATGAGTACGCGAAAAATTACAAGGCGATCTATCCCATCGCGGCCCGCTGCGGCGTCTTCGCCAAGAGCGACATCCAGCCGCTGATCAATGAGGGAGCAACCCGCGAGGATCTGGCCGCCTCCATCTTCCAGGCGGTGGTCAATCAGACCATCAGCGGTCTGGCCTGCGGCAAGCCCATCCGCGGCAATGTCGCCTTCCTGGGCGGACCTTTGCATTTCCTGCCTGAGCTGCGCGCCGCCTTCATCCGCACGCTGAAGCTGACTGACGAGCAGATTTACGCGCCGGATCATTCGCATCTCTTCGCGGCCATCGGCTCCGCGATGAACAGCAAAGAGGATTCCTCCATCGGTATTGACGAGCTGATCGACCGGCTGACCCACGGGATCCAGATGGATTTCGAGATCAAGCGGCTGGAGCCCCTGTTCCGCGATCAGGCGGAGTATGACGCGTTTTCAGCGCGCCACGCCGTACACACGGTAAAGAAAGGGAATCTGGCTGCGTATCACGGCGACTGCTATCTGGGCATCGACGCCGGTTCCACGACCACTAAGATCGCCCTGGTAGGGGAGGACGGCACCCTGCTCTATTCCTTCTACAGCAACAACAACGGCAGTCCTCTGGCTACGACCATCACGGCCATGCGGGAGGTCAAGGAGCTGCTGCCGTCAGATGCCCGCATCGCTTACTCCTGCTCGACAGGCTACGGCGAGGCGCTGCTCAAATCCGCACTGATGCTGGATGAGGGCGAGGTGGAGACCGTCTCCCACTACTACGCCGCTGCCTTCTTCGACCCGGAGGTAGACTGCATCCTGGATATCGGCGGCCAGGATATGAAATGTATTAAGATCAAGGATAAGACCATCGACACGATCCTGCTCAACGAGGCCTGTTCCTCCGGCTGCGGCTCCTTCATCGAGACCTTTGCCAACTCTCTGGACTACAAGGTGGCGGATTTCGCACAGGAGGCCCTGTTTGCGAAGAACCCCATCGACCTCGGCACCCGCTGCACGGTCTTTATGAATTCCAACGTCAAGCAGGCGCAGAAGGAGGGCGCCCCGGTGTCGGATATCTCCGCCGGGCTGGCCTACTCAGTCATCAAGAACGCCCTGTTCAAGGTCATCAAGATCACCGATCCCAAGGATCTCGGCGAGCATGTGGTGGTGCAGGGAGGCACCTTCTACAACGACGCCGTGCTGCGCAGCTTCGAGCGCATTTCCGGCTGCGAGGCCGTCCGCCCGGACATCGCCGGGATCATGGGCGCTTTCGGCGCCGCCCTCATCGCCCGGGAGCGCTGCAGGGGACAGGCGACGACCATGCTGCCACTGGATGAAATCCTTTCCCTGCAGTACAGCTCCTCGCTGACCCACTGCCGCGGCTGCACCAACAACTGCCTGCTGACCATCAACAAATTCCCCGGCGGCCGCCGCTACATCACCGGCAACCGCTGCGAGAAGGGACTGGGCCAGGAGAAGGCCTCGGAGACGGTTCCCAACCTGTTCCAGTACAAATACGACCGCATCTTCGGTTACGAGCCGTTAAAGGAAGAGGAAGCGCCCCGGGGCGTCATGGGCATCCCGCGGGTCCTCAATATGTACGAGAATTTCCCCTTCTGGGCCACCTTCTTCCGCAAACTGGGCTTCCGGGTGATCCTCTCACCCGCTTCCAGCCGCAAGGTGTATGAACTGGGCATTGAATCCATCCCCAGCGAATCGGAGTGCTATCCGGCCAAGCTGGCGCACGGCCATGTGCAATGGCTTCTGAATCAGGGGATCAAAAACATTTTCTATCCCTGCGTGTACTACGAACGGGTGGAGAACGAAAAGGCACAAAACCATTACAACTGCCCGATCGTCGTCACCTATCCGGAGAACATTAAGAACAACATCGAAGAAATCAACGACGCATCGATCACCTTCCTGCGCCCCTTCCTGGCGCTGACCAGTGAGAAGACGGTGACGGACCGCCTGGTGGACGTTTTTAAGGAACACTATCAGATTCCCGCAAACGAGGTGCGGGAGGCCAGTCATCTGGCCTGGGAGGAGCTGCTCGCCGCCAAGGAGGACATGCAGAAGCAGGGGGAAGCCGCCATCGCCTGGATGCGGGAGAATCACCGCCACGGTATCGTACTGGCCGGCCGCCCCTACCACGTGGATCCGGAGATCCACCACGGCATTCCGGATATGATCAATTCCTACGGCCTCGCCGTGCTGACGGAGGATTCCGTTGCCCACCTGGCACAGCCGGATGTGCCCCTGCGGGCCACGGATCAGTGGATGTACCACTCCCGCCTGTACCGGGCCGCCGAGTACGTGAAGACCACCGACGATCTGGACCTGATCCATCTGAATTCCTTCGGCTGCGGTCTGGACGCCGTGACCACCGACCAGGTCAACGAGATTCTCACCGGCTCCGGCAAGATCTATACGGTGCTGAAGATCGACGAGGTGAACAACCTGGGCTCCGCCCGTATCCGTGTCCGCTCCCTGATCTCCGCCCTGCGCATCCGCGATGAGAATCCGGTCGAGCGCGAGCTTCACAGCTCCGCCTACCACCGGGCTGAATTTACGAAGGAGATGCGGGAGAAGAATTACACCATCCTCTGCCCGCAGATGTCTCCGATCCATTTCGATCTGCTGCAGCCGACCCTCAACAAATACGGCTACAACATCGAGGTGCTGCAGAATGACAACCGCACAGCCATCGACACCGGTTTGAAATACGTAAACAATGACGCCTGCTTCCCCTCGCTGATCGTCGTGGGACAGGTCATGGACGCCATCCTCTCCGGCAAATATGATACGCATAAGATTGCTGTGATCATGACACAGACCGGCGGCGGCTGCCGTGCCTCCAACTATGTGGGCTTCATCCGCCGGGCACTGGAGAAAAAGGGACTGGGCTACATCCCGGTCATTTCCCTGAACCTTAACGGCATGGAGACCAACTCCGGTTTTACCTACAGTCTCACAATGGTCCTGCGGGCCATGCAGGCCGTCATTTATGGGGACGTATTGATGCGGGTCGTTTACCGCACCCGCCCCTACGAGAAGGAGCCCGGCTCCGTCAACGCGCTTCATGAGAAATGGAAGCAGCGCTGCATCGCTGACCTGACCGCCGGGGGACTTGGCATGAAGAAGTATCAGCAGAACCTGCGGGAGATGATCCATGACTTCGACGTCATTCCCCTGCAGGAAGGCCTGGTAAAGCCGAAGGTCGGCGTCGTCGGCGAGATCCTGGTCAAGTTCCTGCCTCTGGCCAACAACCACCTGGTCGATCTGTTGGAGAAGGAAGGAGCCCAGGCGGTCGTGCCCGATCTGCTGGATTTCCTGAACTACTGTTTCTATAATTCCACCTACAAAGCCGAGTTCCTGGGCGGGAAGAAGAGCACCGCCTGGATCTCCAAGCGGGGCATCGACTTCCTCAACTGGATGAGGAAAGAAGCCTGCAAGGCTCTGGAGGCAAGCGAACGCTTCGAGGCGCCGACAGATATCCGCGTGCTGGCGGAGTATGCCAAGCCCTTCGTCTCCATCGGCAACCAGTCCGGCGAGGGCTGGTTCCTCACCGGTGAAATGATCGAGCTGATCCACAGCGGCGTCCCGAATATCGTCTGCACACAGCCCTTCGCCTGCCTGCCCAACCACGTGGTCGGCAAAGGTGTCATCAAGACGCTGCGGAGCCATTTCCCCGGCGCCAACATTATCGCCGTGGACTATGACCCCGGCGCCAGCGAAGTCAATCAGCTCAACCGCATCAAGCTGATGCTGGCAACCGCGCAGAAAAATCTGGCCGGAGAGCAGGCGGAGGAAGGCGCTCACGAGCAGGCCGTCCGCCAGGCCCGGCTGAATACGGCGGAATAGGGAATAGAGATCGAATAATAAAAAACAGTCTGCAGAATTTCCCCGGGTGGAAAGCTACAGACTGTTTTTTAGGTATGATACAACGAATTGCTCCGCGCTAACGCGCTAACGCAATTCTAACAACATTCGAAATCCGCTCATTTTGGCCAATATATTGGCCAAAATGGCTACTTTCTCATGTTGTTGCGGGACCCAAGGTCAGGAATACGAATGCGAGCATTCGATTCCTGACCTTTTGTCCCTTGTATCATCATATCCCAGCACGTCCCGGTACCTCATCGTCCCGCCGAAGAGGTCCAGCGCGCTGCCGATGGTGACATCTACATGTCCGCGCCCCAGGGTACGCACGCGATCCAGATCCTGAAAACTACCCACGCCGCCAGCGTAGGTGACCGGGATCTGTCCCCAGCGGCCCAGGAGCGTAAGGAGGTCTTCCTCCACCCCGGAGGCTTTCCCCTCCACATCCACCGCATGCACGAGGAATTCATCGCAGTCCCCGGCCAGCTGGCTCAGCGTCTCCTCCGTCACGGGAACCTCTGTAAATTTCTGCCAGCGGTCTGTGACGATATAATACTGTCCGTCGCGGCGGCGGCAGCTCAGATCCAGCACCAGACGTTCCCGCCCCACAGCGTGCACCATCCGCGCCAGATTCCCCTCGTCGATCCGTCCGTCCCGGAAAACATAGGAAGTGACAATAACATGAGAGGCCCCCGCCGCGAGAAATTCCGCGGCGTTCTCCGGACGAACACCGCCTCCCAGCTGCAAACCGCCCGGATAGGCAGCGAGAGCGCCCAGCGCCTGACGCTTCGTCGCCTCATAATATTCAGAGGAAGAGGGATTCAAGAGGATCACATGTCCTCCTTTCAGGCCGTCCTCCCGGTAGAACCTCGCGTAGAAAGCGCCGTCCTGCTCCGAGACAAAGTTCTCCGCCGCCTCATCCCGGGTATCCCGCAGCGTTCCCCCCACGATCTGCTTCACTTTTCCGTTATGTATATCAATACAGGGTCTGAACCTCATGCTCTGCCTCCTCCTTCACCAGGCTTTCGAACTGCAAGACGTCCGAAAATACGCGCAGCTTTCCTTTTCTTCCTGACCGCCGCATCTTCAGTCGTTCAGCAGATAACCTCGCTGTGCCAGTTCATCCTGGATGAAGTCCAGTGTCTCCTCAGAATCAGCAATGACCGTATGCCAATGTTCATCACAGGTCAGAGCCTTCAGCGGCACCGCCTTCCCTGTTTTCAGGTTCTCCATGAACTCCCGCACCTGCCGCCGTGAAGAAATGTTCAGCTCACCGCGGATCAGACCGTACACATCATGCTCCACAAATACATCTAACACGCGTCCTCCGGCATCCACGAAAATATTCAGCTCATCCTCTGTGTGCTGATCGTCGTGCGTCACATGAAAAATCCGTCGGCAGCTGGCTCCCTCCTGAAGGATATAGCCCCGGCGCGTGGACAGGATATCATACCCGGCCGTCCGCAGAAGGGCAATATCCTGAACGATCACCTGACGGCTGACGCCCATCTTGCGGCTCAGGTCTGTCCCGGACAGCATCCTCCCCCGGATCGCCTCTACGATCTGTTCTCTTCGTTCCTCTCCGCTCATTCTGTCTCCTTCCTCACGCAACCTTACAATCGAGTAGGAGGCGGCTTGTCGCCTCATACTCGCCGCGCGGGGCGCGTCCGGCAACAGCCGGAAAATACCTTACGCGCCCCTGCGCACATAAATGCAAAAAGCGTCACACAGGTGGCGCTTTTTGTCCCTGCGCAGCGGATCGCTGCTTATTGCTCTGCACTATAGTTCGGAGCCTCCTTGGTAATGTGAACGTCATGGGGATGGCTCTCCTTCAGAGAAGCTGCGGAGATCTTGATAAACTCACTCTTATCCTTCAGCTCCTGAATGGTCGGAGCTCCGCAATATCCCATACCGGAGCGGATACCGCCCACCAGCTGGAAGATCGTGTCCTCTACGCTTCCCTTATAGGCCACCCGGCCCTCGACGCCTTCCGGCACCAGCTTCCTGGCATCCGTCTGGAAATAGCGATCCTTACTGCCGTTCTCCATGGCCGCGATGGAGCCCATGCCGCGGTACACCTTGTATTTTCTTCCCTGATAGATCTCGAAATCGCCCGGCGCCTCGTCGCAGCCTGCGAACATGGAGCCCATCATGCATACGTTGGCTCCGGCTGCCAGAGCTTTCGTCATGTCGCCGGAATATTTGATACCACCGTCCGCAATGATCGGAATGTCATATTTCTTCGCCGCCTCATAGCTGTCCATCACCGCCGTGATCTGCGGCACACCGATGCCAGCCACCACACGGGTCGTGCAGATAGAGCCGGGTCCGATACCCACCTTGACCGCATCCACACCGGCCTGAATCAGAGCCTCCGTGCCCGCGCCGGTCGCCACGTTGCCGGCGATCACCTGCAAATCGGGGTAGGCATCCTTGATCTGACGCACCGCGTTCAGGATGTTGCGGGAGTGACCATGCGCCGAATCCACCACGATGCAGTCCACCTTGACATTCACCAGCGCCTCCACGCGCTCCATCATGTTGGCGGTGATCCCCACGGCCGCGCCGCAGACCAGACGTCCCTGCGCGTCCTTCGCCGAATTGGGATACTTGATCTGCTTCTCGATATCCTTGATGGTAATCAGGCCCTTCAGGTTGAAATTCTCATCGACGATCGGCAGCTTCTCCTTGCGGGCTCTGCCGAGAATCTGCTTCGCTTCCTCCAGGGTTACGCCCTCCCGGGCCGTCACCAGGTTCTCAGAGGTCATCGACTCGGAGATCTTCTTCGTAAAATCTGTTTCAAATTTAAGATCGCGGTTGGTGATGATGCCCACCAGTTTCTTACCCCGTGTAATCGGGACACCGCTGATGCGGAATTTCCCCATGAGTTCATTGGCATCCGCCAGCGTATTATCGGGCGAGAGATAGAAAGGATCTGTAATGACGCCGTTTTCAGAGCGCTTGACCTTATCCACCTCGTCGGCCTGCTGCTCGATCGACATATTCTTGTGGATCACGCCGATCCCGCCCTGTCGCGCCATGGCGATGGCCATGCGGTACTCCGTCACCGTATCCATCCCGGCACTCATCATGGGAATGTTCAGCTGCAGCTTCGGCGTCAGCCAGGTTTTCAGATCCACCATATTCGGAGTCACCTCCGAGTAGGCGGGCACCAGCAGCACGTCGTCAAAAGTAATACCTTCTCCAATCATCTTCGCCATTTTCTGCCACTCCTTTGTGAAACTGATTTCGTATTTGTTTGTATTCCTAAAGGTTTGTGTTCTAGTGTAACGAAAGTTCCGGGGGTTGTCAAGGAAGATTCCAAAGAAGATTCCCGTGTTCCTTTGATTTTAAAAACAAAATGATCCCCGTAAAACGGCAGGAGTTCCACGGGGACACAATTATTCAGAGTCGTTTACAGTTTGGAGACCGTCGGCTGTTCGTGATACTGCGTGTGCAGCAGCTCATGCGCCCTGTGTGATAGGGGGCGTCCGAAGAAATCCCGGTAGATCGCCTGAATCTCCGGATTCTCGTGGCTCTTGCGCAGCGGCAGAGAGGCATCGAGCCGATACAAAGCCTCCATGCGCTTCTCCCGCACGGCGTTGGTGGTGCCGATGGGCTGACCGCCGCCGCCGATGCAGCCGCCGGGGCAGGCCATGATCTCGATGAAGGCATACTCGTCCGCCCGTTTCAGCAGCTCCTCCGCGTTCTTCAGCGTATGTGCCACCGCAATTTTGAGCGGTGTGCCGTTCAGGTCAATGGTTGCTTCTTTGATTCCTGCAAAGCCGCGTACCTCCTCGAAGTCGATCCGGGGCAGCGTCTCCCCGGTGAAGACCTCATAGGCCGTCCGCAGAGCGGCTTCCATGACGCCGCCGGTGGTTCCGAAAATGGCTCCCGCGCCGGTGGCCGTTCCCAACGGCGAGTCAAAATCGCTCTCCGGCAGGTTCTTCATATCCAGACCCTCGTAGCGGATCAGCTTCGCCAGTTCGCGGGTCGTCAGCACATAATCCACATCCGGACGGCCGTCCCGTCCCAGCTCCGGCCGGGACGCCTCGAACTTCTTCGCCGTACAGGGCATAATGGACACGGAAACGATGTCCGCTGGATCGATGCCCACCCGCTGCGCATAGTAGGTCTTCGCCACCGCGCCGAACATTCCCTGCGGGCTCTTGGCCGTGGACAGATTATCCATCAGCTCCGGATGATGCTTCTCCACATAGTTGACCCAGCCGGGGGAGCAGGAGGTGATCAGCGGCAGCTTGCCGCCGTTTTTAATGCGCTCGATGAGCTCGCTGCCCTCCTCCATGATCGTCAGGTCGGCCGCAAAATTGGTATCAAACACCTTGTTAAATCCCAGCATCCGCAGGGCGCTCGTCATCTTCCCGGTCACCAGCGCACCGGGTTCAAAGCCGAATTCATCGCCCAGAGCCACACGAACCGCCGGCGCCACCTGCACCACCACATGCTTGGATTCATCATGAATGGCCTTCCACACAGCCGCCGTGGCATCTCTCTCCACGATCGCACCGACCGGGCAGACCAGAGAGCACTGGCCGCACAGCACGCAGTCCGTCTCCGCCATCGGCAGATCGAAGGCCGTGGTCACCTTGAAGTCCGCCGAGCGCTTCGTATAGCTCAGCGCGGTGATTCCCTGAATCTCCGTACAGGCCTTGACGCAGCGACCGCACTTGACGCATTTGGTGGGATCCCGCACGATCGCGGGGTTATCCGGCTGCACCGGCTCGTGACTGGAAATGTCAGGCAGCTCCGGCGTCAGCAGATTAAAACGACGGCACAAATCCTGCAGCTCGCAGGAACCGTTCCGGGGACAGATCAGGCAGTTCTGATTGTGATCCGCCAGCATCAGCTCCAGCACGCCCACCTGGGCGTCATAGACCTTCTGGGTATCCGTAAACACCTCCATGCCCTCCGCCACCGGCATCGTGCAGGAGGTCTGCAGCTTCCGATAGCCCTTCACCTCCACCACGCAGAGACGGCAGTGCGCCTTCGATTCCTGGTCGGGGTGGTAGCACATGTGCGGGATATCGATGTGCAGCATCCGTGCCGCATCGATCAGGAGGGTGCCCTCCTCGACCTCCAGCGGCAGATTGTTGATCTTAATATGTACCTTGCTCATCGGATGGCCACCTCCTTCTTCACCTCAAAGACCTCCGGGAAATGTTCCTCGGCCGACAACAGGGCTGACTGCGCCGACTCGCCCAGGCCGCACAGAGAGGCATTGCACATGATGCGGGCAAATTTCAGCATCGTATCGATGTCCTTCTGGGTATGCGTGCCCGCCGCCAGTTTGTCCAGAAGCAGGGCGATATGCCGATTCCCCTCCCGGCAGGGCGTACACTGACCACAGCTCTCATGACAGAAAAATTCCTGTGTCATCCGCAGGAACCCAACGACGGAAGTCCGCTCATCGACCACCAGAACCGCACCGGAACCGATGGCCGTCAGGCCCGCATTTTTCATATCCTTATACGTATAAGGCGTATCGAGCTGCGCCGGAGAGGCCAGACAGCCGGACGCACCGCCGAGCTGTACCAGCTGCACCCGGTGTCCCGCCGTGACGCCGCCCGCAAGCTCGATGATCTCCCGAATCGTCGTGCCAAAGGGGATCTCAAAAACGCCGGGGTTCTCTACATTGCCGGACACGGAGATCATCTTCGTTCCGGGACATTCCGGCGTGCCCTGTCTCTTATAAAAGCCCTCCTCGTCCATCAGCACGTTGGGAACCAGAGAAAGGGATTCCACGTTGTTGACGCAGGTAGGCAGATGGAAAACGCCGCACTGCTTGATATACGGAGGCTTCATACGGGGACGGCCCGATTTGCCCTCGATGGATTCCGCCAGAGCAGAGCCCTCGCCGCAGACGTAGGCGCCCGCCCCAGAATACAGATGAATCCGATAATTCAGCCCGGAGCCAAGGATATTTTCCCCCAAATACCCTGCTTCCTCACACTGGCGGATCGCGTTGCGCAGCAGAGGCTGCAGATGAGAATACTCCTCCCGAAGATACAGATACCCGTTCTTCGCGTCCACGGACCAGCCGGCAATGATCATGCCCTCCAGCACCTGGAAGGGATCCCGGCGCAGCATTTCCCGGTCTTTAAAGGTGCCGGGCTCGCCCTCATCGGCGTTGCAGACCACGCATTTATCCGGAGCCTGCACGTCCTTGGCCTGCGTCCATTTGCGGCCCATATCGTAGGCCGCGCCGCCGCGTCCCTGGATGCCGTTGGCACTGAGAATCTTCGCAATCTCATAGCCGTCCATCGTCAGTGCCCGGCGCAGCCCCTGAAATCCTCCGTGAGCTTCATACTCGCTGAGGCTCCAGGGATCGTACTTCCCGAACCGTCGGGAGATAAAGGATACTGTCTTTGCCATCTCGCTCCTCCCTTCAGTCCAGTTCCCGAAGCATGGCCAGCACCCGCTCCGGGGTCGTGAGATTGCCGTATACCACGCCGTTCACCCGCACGGCCGGCGC
>JAJQCL010000251.1:885-2943 GCA_021202715.1 Lachnospiraceae bacterium | reverse complement strand
TGGCAAAAGCCAGGGTGCTTATAGGAGATTGTAAATTTCAGCTGTGAATAGTAACCTTTTCAGAGAAAAAACTCTGAAAAACGGTTGACAAAGAAATAGCATAGTGGTATCTTATCTAAGAAGGTATTAGCACTCCAACCAATCGAGTGCTAACAACACAACAGAGAAAGGAGAAACCCATGGAGCTGGACGAGAGAAAACGGAAGATCCTGTATGCGATCATCCAGAACTATCAGGAGACCGGAGAGCCCGTGGGATCGAGAACCATTTCCAAGTATCTGGATGTGAAGCTTTCACCGGCTACGATCCGTAATGAGATGTCGGATCTGGAGGAGATGGAACTGATTATACAGCCCCACACCTCAGCCGGGCGGATTCCTACAGATAAGGGCTATCGTCTCTATGTGGACAGTCTGCTTGAAAAAGAGAAGAAGCAGCTTCCCGCAGAGACAAACCGGGAGGGCGATCTTCTGATCCGTAAGGTGGATCGCCTGGAGGAGATGCTCCTGCAGATGGCGAAGATCCTGGCGGCCAATACCAATTACGCGACGGTGATCACCGGTCCTCAGTATAAGAGGAACAAGCTGAAATTCATCCAGCTCTCCCCGATGGAGGACGACAAGCTGCTGGCGGTCGTGGTGACGGAGGGAAATATCGTTAAGAACAACATCCTGCAAGTGGGAGGAGAGCTCTCCCAGGAGGACCTGCTTTCCCTGAATCTTCTCCTGAACAGCAATCTCAATGGGCTGACGATGGAGGAGATCAACCTCGATATCATCACAAAGATGAAGGAAGAGGCCGGAGAGCACAGCGATATCGTCAACCGGGTGCTTGACGCGGTGGCGGATTCGATCCGCGGCGAGGAGAAGGTCCGCTACTACACCAGCGGCGCACCCAATATTTTCAAATATCCTGAGTTGACCGGGGGTGATACGGCGAGTCGCCTGATCAGTACGCTGGAGGAGAAGGAGCCTCTGGGTGACATTGTCTTCCAGCCGATGGAGGACGGCGTCGAGGGTGATCGGCATGACATTCAGGTATATATCGGTGAGGAAGTGCCGGTGGAAGCCATGAAAGACTGCAGCGTAGTGACCGCGACCTACGCGCTGAGTGAGGGCGTGCAGGGACGCATCGGAATTATCGGGCCAAAGCGCATGGATTATGAGAAAGTGGTAGATACTTTGAAGAGTACCATGAGTCAGCTGGATGATATCTTTGACAACAATGATGATAAAAAGTCTTAACAGGGACGTTTTTCTAAGGAGGGTTATTCTATGGCAGAAGAGAAAGAGACCAGCGGGTTCCCCGAAGACGCTGAGACGGTGGCTGCGGAGGAGACGCCGGTGAGCGAACCCGATGCGGGGGAGACCGTGACGGAGGAAACGCAGCCGGAGGAGCCGCAGACGGAAGAACCGCCCGAACCTGAGAAGGCGGAGGATGAAGCGGAAAAGAAGGTTGCGGAGCTGACAGACCGACTGCAGCGCACGATGGCGGAATTCGAGAATTTCCGCAAACGGAGCGAGAAGGAGAAAGCAGCGATGTTCGAGATGGGCGCCCGCAGCGTCATCGAAAAGATTCTTCCGACGGTCGATAATTTCGAGAGAGGCCTTGGCTCCGTGCCGGAGGAACAGAAGGAAGATGCTTTCGTGGCGGGCATGGATAAGGTCTATAAGCATATGATGAAGGAGCTGGAGGAGCTCGGCGTGAAGCCCATCGAGGCGGTGGGGAAGGAATTCGATCCTTCGTGTCACAATGCGGTGATGCATGTGGAGGATGAGAATGCGGGTGAGAATCAGATCGTCGAGGAGTTCCAGAAAGGGTACACCTACCGCGACAGCGTCGTGCGCTACAGCATGGTGAAGGTGGCCAATTGATGAGCCCCCCGGTTTTTATACCGGACAGTCACTCTTCACAGAGAAGCGGCTCTGCCAGAGAACAATCCGGCCACAGGCCGGTTGTCATAGATTTCACTCCGCTTTCGGGCGGGAATAAAGCAACGAACACGGGGGCGTGAGCCTCCCCACATAGATTGGAAACAGGAGGACAAAATCATGGGAA
>JAJQCL010000251.1:0-875 GCA_021202715.1 Lachnospiraceae bacterium | reverse complement strand
ATATGGCTGCAAACTTATAGGGTTATCTTATAGGAATTGATTTGGGTACTACTTCCTGCTGCGGGGCCGTCATGGAGGGCGGCAAGCCGGTTGTGATCGCCAATACAGAGGGCGTCCGCACGACGCCCAGCATCGTGGCATTCAGCAAGACGGGAGAGCGTCTCGTCGGCGAGCCGGCCAAACGGCAGGCAGTCACCAATGCGGAGAAGACCATTTCTTCCATCAAGAGACACATGGGCAGCAATTATCGCGTGACGATCGACGGTAAGCAGTATACGCCGCAGGAGATCTCCGCAATGATCCTGCAGAAGCTGAAAGCAGATGCCGAGAGCTATCTGGGCGATACGGTGACGGAAGCGGTCATCACCGTTCCTGCGTATTTCAATGATGCACAGCGGCAGGCCACCAAGGATGCCGGCAAGATCGCGGGCCTGGAAGTGAAGAGAATCATCAACGAGCCGACGGCGGCGGCACTGGCCTATGGACTGGACAACGAGAAGGAGCAGAAAATCCTGGTCTACGACCTGGGCGGCGGCACATTTGATGTGTCCATTATCGAGATCGGCGACGGCGTCATCGAGGTGCTGGCGACCAACGGCGACACGCATCTGGGCGGCGACGACTTTGATAATGTACTCACTCAGTATATGCTGGATGAATTCAAGAAGGCAGAGGGCATCGACCTTTCGAATGATAAGATGGCTCTGCAGAGACTGAAGGAAGCCGCGGAGAAGGCGAAGAAGGAGCTTTCCAGCGCGACCACCACGAACATCAACCTTCCGTTCATCACGGCCAACCAGGATGGACCGAAGCATTTTGATATGAACCTGACCCGCGCCAAGTTCGATGAGCTGACGCATGAGCTGGTAGACCGG
>JAJQCL010000152.1 GCA_021202715.1 Lachnospiraceae bacterium | reverse complement strand
CTTTCCCCCAAGATTGGGGGTAGGGGGTTGATGTGCCGTAAGGCACTTTTTTATGAATATATAAGAAAAAAGTTCCCCAATACAACGGATATATGAAATACTATTCCCAGAGCTGGATTTCATAGTCTCAAATCTTTGGTTTTTCTTTCGTTTTATATCTCTTCTTTCTTTATATTGACATGCTATGCTTTCCCCGGAGTAGTGAAATGCGAAATACTATGAGGAGGAACATACATGCATCGAGTCAATCAGAGGAAAACGATTCTGAGGGAAACATTTCAGCATAACCGGTCAATCCTGCTTCGCTGTCTGTTCTACACCTTCGCCTGGGGGCTGGCCGCGCACGGGATGATGTATCTGCACAATTCGATCTCCCACGATTCGTTGAATGAGTTCGTCTCCGATGCGCGGGTGCTCTCGTGGAAGATCAGTCTGGGGCGGGTGCTCTATCCGGTCTATCAGGCGCTGACACGGGGCTTCGTTACACTGCCGTGGCTGATCGGTCTGTTGACGCTTCTGTACACGGGAATCGCAGTGTTTCTGGTTATGAAGCTGTTTGATGTAACATCTCAGAAAATTGCCTTTCTCACGGCCGGCATCTTCACGGCCAATGTGACGGTGATCGCGGTGACAGCCACCTACATCAACGACCTGGACGCAGACATATTTGCCATGCTCCTGGCGGTGGGGGCGGCGTTCCTCTGGCGGCAGGGACGCCGGGGGCTTCTTCCGGGCGCATTTCTCCTGGCGTTTTCGCTGGGGCTGTATCAGAGTTATCTGTCGATGACGGTCACACTGATTCTGATGGTCTCAATCCTGGATCTTCTGGACGGCCGGGAGTGGAAGAAGGTGTTTTACCGTGGATGGGAGAGTATCGCGATGCTGATCGGAGGAGGTGCCCTGTATATCGTCGAATTAAAGCTCGGCTGCCTGATTTCCGGCGTCTCACTGCAGTCCGGCAGCTATAATTCCCTCGACCGGATGGCTTCCATGTCACTGGCGGCATGGGGGCAGAGCCTGCTCGGCGCTTATGCGAGTACTCTTTCCAATCTGACACAGGCAAAATCCATTCTTCCAGAGAAATTGACATTGTTCCTTCATGTGGGGATTCTTGTGGTGATTCTTTTCGTCCTGCTGAAAGATTTGCTCTTTGGTCATATGAGTTCGGGCGCAAGGCTTTTGATCGTTGTGTTGACAGCGCTGCTTCCGCTGGGGATGAATGTGGCTCATGTCCTCTCGAACAATACGAGTCACGATCTGATGCATTACGCCTTCTGGATGGCGTATCTGTTCGCGCTGCTGCTGGCGGAACGGAATTCCGGAAGATGGGAGAGCAGAGGCCGAGGTCTCCGGGTTATGACTGCGCTCTTTATAGTTGTCGTGCTCTGGGGAAATGTCCGTCTCGCCAACACCGCCTACACAGAAAAATACAGGGAGCAGGAGGCGAACCTGTCCCTGTTTACACGGATTGTCGTTCGGATGGAAGAAACGGACGGTTATGTGACCGGCGAGACGCCGGTGGTCTTCGCCGGGAAGCCGAACAGCGTCCTGCAGCGCTCGTCCGAATTCTCCGCGCTCTCACAGCTCACCGGTCTGCGTTCGGCCTACGTCCCCGGGCAGGCCTCGCGCAATTATTATCAGGCGTATTTTGACTATGTGCTGCTGAATCCGGCGGTCATGGCGGAAACATCCGTGTGGAACGAGCTGCGGGGAAGCGAAGAAGTGGCCGCCATGCCATCCTATCCGGAGGAGGGGTCCCTCACGTTCATCGACGGTGTGCTGGTCGTCAAGCTGGGGGACTAGACAGCCCCTGTGACACTTCACAGAGAGACTTCACAGCGCTCGCCGACAGGGCTGTCAGGCTCAGTGAATAAAATTCAGACGGCTTCCCCTCTCCATGACAGGCTGCGGGACGCCGTTCGCTTTTCCCGCCTCAATACAGCGAATCAGCCAGGCCATGTTGTGGGCCAGATTGCGCACAGTCTGCATTCCCTCGATATCGAGCTTCGCTTCTTCACCGTCCATGCCGTGAACCATATTCCAGTAGGAAGAACCCACGGTCGGCATACTGGTGATCCCGAAATACTTATTCATCGCATCCAGAGAGGCCGAAGTCCCTCCGCGCCGGGCCACAGCGATGGCCGCGCCGGGCTTATAAGCGAAAGCCTTCTTAGAAGAATAGAACGCCCGGTCCAGGAAGGAGAGAACGCGGCCGCTGGGATGCGCATAGTAGACCGGCGTGCCGAAGATAAAGCCGTCCGCCTCCTTCGCCCGGGCGACAAAATCATTCACCGGGTCATCCGTGAAAATGCATCCCTCCGCCGTACATTTCCGGCAGTCGATGCAGTCACGGATGAGCCCGGGGCCGATCTGAAAAATCTCTGTTTCGAGGCCTTCCGCCTCCAGCGTCCGGGCTGCTTCGGCCAGGGCCGCGTACGTTGTGCCGTTTCGGTGCATGCTTCCATTTAAAAGTAAAACTTTCATATTGACAGACTACCTCCTGCTTTTTTTGCGTTGCTCTTTAACAAAAGAGTACCACAGGACGGGCGGGGAATCAAGAAAATTGATTTTTCTGTCGCGAAGAAGGGAGGATTGTGGTATAATCAACAGGACTTTTCCGCTGGACGCGTTCCGTTGTTTCGGCAAAAAAGGACATCAGGAGGGACGTACATATGTCACATCTGAGTATCAGTAAGACAGAGACGACCGACCAGCTGTTTCAGGCCTTGCTTACACTGGAAAATGTGGAGGAATGCTATACGTTTTTCAGCGATCTGTTCACGGTGCAGGAGGTGGCTTCCTTCGCGCAGAGACTGGAAGTGGCCCGGCTTCTGCAGGAAGGTCATACCTATGAGGAAATTCGCAGTCAGGTGTCTGTCAGCAGCGCGACGATCACCCGCATCAATACGGAGCTGCAGTACGGCTCCGCCGGCGACGAGATCTTTCTGG
>JAJQCL010000023.1:11847-13953 GCA_021202715.1 Lachnospiraceae bacterium | reverse complement strand
AGGAGGAACAATAAATGAAATGGAAAAACGCTCTGGGCGCCCGTCAGGAAGAGCATGCGGATGATGTGCTGCACCCGCTGTACACGCCGTGGGGAGAGCATCTGGACAAGAATCACGTATGGGAGGAATATCCCCGGCCGCAGCTGCGCCGCGAACAGTATTCGATTTTAAACGGATATTGGGATTTTCTTATTGAGGAAGAAAAGAAAAATGCTTCCGGTGCGGCAACAGTATGTCCGGGAGAGAGCTTCCGGCCTGACGGACAGATTCTGGTACCGTTCTCACCGGAGAGTCTGCTGTCCGGCGTCAGCCGTCCGCTTCTCCCCGGTCAGAGCCTCTGGTATCAGCGGACGGTATCATTTGAACCGCCAACCGCGCCGGACGCCCGCTGTCTGCTGCATTTTCAGGCGGTGGATCAGGAAGCGGAGGTCTATGTCAACGGAAGGCTGCGGGTACGCCACCTCGGAGGCTATCTGCCCTTTAGCGCAGAGATCACCGAAGAAGCCCGGGCAGGTTCCTGTCTCCTGCAGGTACGGGTGCGTGATCGAAGCGATACCTCCTATCACGCCCGGGGCAAGCAGAAGCTGAAACGGGGCGGGATGTTCTATACAGCGCAGAGCGGCATCTGGCAGAGCGTCTGGTACGAATGGGTTCCGGCGAACCCGATTCTCTCCCTGAAGCTGACGCCGGACTACGACCGGCAGCGGCTGACCGTGTCAGTGATCACGAAGCGGCCGCTGGCGGACAGGCCGAAGATCATGGTGGGCTGCCCGGGGCGTTTTGACGGAGAAGCAGCGCTTCCGACAGATCGCGCCGCCGAAGAAACCCGGGCCATGCCTGTCCTCTCACAAAGTCAAAAGGAAACAAAATCCGGCTGCCGTTTTACCCTTATCTGCGCGCTGCCGGAGGAGGTCCCCTTCCGCGCCTGGTCGCCGGACAGTCCGACCCTCTATCCGCTGACGATCCGAGCCGGAGAGGACGTCGTGCGGAGCTATTTCGCCCTGCGCGTCTTCTCCCGGGAAGCGGATGCGGAAGGGATCGTCCGTTTCTGCCTGAACCACGAACCACTTTTCCTCGACGGCGTGCTCGATCAGGGATACTGGTCCGACGGCCTGATGACGGCCCCCTGCGATGAGGCCCTCGTCTTCGACATCCTTCTGGCGAAGCGCCATGGCTTCAACATGATCCGCAAACACCTGAAGATTGAAAACCTCCGCTGGTATGCCCACTGCGACCGTCTGGGCGTCATCGTCTGGCAGGACATGGTCAACGGCGGCACCGACTACAACATGGGCCTGGTCTGTTACCTGACCACGGGTTTTCCGGCGCTCTGGGATCACCTGTCAGATCATCGCTACCGGCTGCTCTCCCGCGCCGACGCCGCCGGACGCCGGGAGTGGGAACGCGAGTGCAGGGAAACGATCCGCCTCCTGTACAACGTCCCTTCCCTGGCCGTCTGGGGGCCGTTCAACGAGGGCTGGGGACAGTTCGACGCGGCCCGCATCAGCCGTGAAATACAGGCCATGGATCCGACACGCCTCGTGGACCACGCCAGTGGCTGGTTCGACCAGGGGGAGGGGGATTTCCTCAGCATCCACAACTATTTCCGCAAGCTCACAGTGAAACCCTCCGGCGAGCGGATCTTCGCGCTCACTGAGTACGGCGGCTTGAGCTGCCGGATCGACGGCCATGCCAGCGTGGACCGGGTATACGGATATCAGAAATACGAGGATGCCGCGGCACTAAAGCAGGGCTATACCAACCTGCGCGGGAGTCTGCCGGGACTTGTCCGTCAGGGACTCTCTGCAGCCATCTATACGCAGCTCTCCGACATTGAGGAGGAGGTCAACGGACTTGTTACCTACGACCGGAGGGTGGAGAAGCTATAAGCAGATGACTATGTATATTCCTCCTCCGCAAACAGCACGCAGGCGGTATAGGTAATCGTCTTTTCTCCATAATAATATGCAAGACCATTGTCCCGACAAACCCGGGTAACAAAGAGACCGTATCCCTCCATCGAAGAGCAGGCCTGACCGGGAAAGCGACACGGCTCAGGATAAGCACATATCTTGCATATCCGGCAGCCGCCGCTTCCCAGACACA
>JAJQCL010000023.1:0-11837 GCA_021202715.1 Lachnospiraceae bacterium | reverse complement strand
CGGATACACTCTGCGAATCTCTGCCGCGAAAGTCCGAAACTGCGTCAGGTGCCGATGTTCTGTTTCGCGATAGCATCGGGAGTCAATGCTTTTTTTCATATGTCCGATGGTCTGCAACAGAATCCCGCAGCTGCAGGCATGGATCCGCGCATTGCACTCTTCCAGCGTACCGCAGGCAGGAGGACAGGTCCAGTTTCTTCCGTAGGCCCGGCAGCGGTTTTCCGCACAGCCTTCCCGTACCCATTCTTCACAGATCAATTTCCCCGGATCGCAGGCACCCACCTCGTCGAACCCTGTTTTCTTCGCAAGATCCATCCATTTTTCCATATTCATATCCTTGCAAAGTTGATTTCTCTGGCAAACCGACTCTGAAATTCCGGCAGGCTCGCCAGCTCCAGGAATTCGATGCGACACAGTATCTCATCAACCCGTCGCCTCTCTCTGTCACTGCACACCAGACGTCTGGCTCCGGCTCCGGCGGCATTGCCTGCAACACGGATTTTTGACCACAGGACAGGAGGCAGAAGTCCAATATCACAGGCACTGTCCGGCCGCAGGAAACTGCCAAAGGCACCGGCTAAAATAACTTCTTCTATGTCAGAGAGCTCTATCCCCAGATACTGTGCCAGCAGGGCCGCCCCCGCTCCCACCGCGCCCTTTGCCAGCTGCAATGCCGCGAGCAGATCCTCTCGGAGGATTATCTCGATCTGATCTATACGGTGAGTCTGACCGCCAACGAGATTTTCGCGGACTACAGTCCTTTCAGCCGGGAGACAATCAATTATAACTACAGTATCGCCCATCTGGAGCGAAGCCGGGAAGAAGGAGGCTTTTGGCCCTTGCGCATGACGAAAAAGCGGAGAGACAACATTCCTGCATCTCTCCGCTTTTTTGTCGTGCAGCCTAACTGCAACTACTTGGATATCTTTACCTTCTTTTTCGCACTCCACGCGGAGTAGTATTTCGTTCCGCTCACCGTCTTGTAGGCACGGATGCGAACATAATACGTCTTGCCCTTTTTGAGGCTTCCGATGGTTTTACTGACCGTGGCGGCCTTGCTGACGGACACAGTCTTATTTCCGCTGGCAAAACTACTGCTGGTGGAATACTGGATCTGATAGCCGGTCGCTTTGGAGTTCTTCTTCCACTTCACCGTCATCTTCTTCGAGGCAGAATTCTTCACAGAGGAAAGCGTCACACCGGTCAGGCGCACAGTCGTCTTCACGGAGGAAGCGGTTCCCTTTCCGGTCGACGCATAGGCGATCACTTTATAATAGTAGGTTTTCCCATTGGTCACCTTATAGGTTCCGCTGGTCTTGTTCGTATACGTAACCGTGGAGCCCGACTTCACCGTGGCGATCTTCTTATATGTGCCGCTCTTGCTGGTGCTCCGGTAAATATAATAGCCCGTGGCGCCGGTGACCTTCTTCCAGGTCAGCTTGATGCCGGAAGACGTATTCGTCAGCTTCAGACTGGACGTGGCCTTGGGCGTCACCTTCACGGTGATCGTCGCGGTCGCCTTGCTGTAGGCTGTGGTCGCTGCCGCCGTGACCGTGATCTTCACCGTTCCTGCCTTTACCGCCTTGATCTTGCCGGTAGACGCGTTGACAGTCGCGATCGAAGTATCTGCCGACTTATAGCTCAGCGTCGTCTTCGCACCGGAGACGGTCGGCGTCCATGTCTTCCCCGCGGCGAGAGTGGTCGTTGACTTGGAAACGGTCAGAGTCTGGGACTTCTTCGTGGTTGTAGCTGCCGCTGTCGTTTCCTCAATCGCTGCTGTCGTCGTCTCTTCCGCCTCAGTTAATTCCTCCCTGACATTGACCTTCACCGTTGCTGTCGCTGATGCATACTGTGCCGTCTCTATCGCCGTAATCGTGATATATGCCGTTCCCGCCTTCAGCGCCGTAATCTTTCCTGTACTGCTAACCGATACAACGCTTTTTTCAGAAGAACTGTAGGAGAGAGTCGACATGGCTCCCGTGACTACAGGTGCCAACGTTTCCCCAACCGTCAGGGAAACCGTATCGCTTGAAACCACGATTGTCTGGCTCGCACGTTCCACTGCTACCTCTATCTCTGTCGATCCGGCAATATAATTATCTGTTTCGGATACTGTGACCGTGATCATTGCAGTCCCCTGCCCCTGCGCGGTTACACAGCCTGTTTCATCCACCGTGACAACCGATGTGTCATCCGATTCATAGTAAAATTCTCCATCTCCGTTTGTAAACGCATTTATACTGCACTTTTCTCCATATACCAGAGACATTTCTCCATCCCAGTCTGTCGTCACTATCTGGCTCATCTTCGAAATCGTAAAGGTCTTCGTAACAACGCCCGAATACTCATTATATCCTTTAATGCGAACGGTCCCCGTTCCCTTTTCGAAATTATTCGAATAAGCGACCGTATAATCGACGTCCTCCTCAAGCTTCGTTCCCTCATAAACCACCGTTGCGATCGGCTTAATATGCATGCCTGTATATTCATATGTGTCGGACTCTAACGTAATCTCAGCATCTGTAATACTCTTTCCTGTGGGACCGTAAAGCAACAGCGCTGCATCCGACACACTTTCCAGCGGAACGTAGGAAAACGCCACCGTTCCATTTGCATCCGCCTCAGCCTGGTCAATATAGAGAAGGTTTGCCGTTGACAGAAGATTCTCGGCATTCGCATCGCGAACAACTAAAAACACATAGGATTCTCCCGCTGCAAGATCGCCGTACTCCGCCGCCAATGCGGTCTCTGTGGAATCCGATGCCGCCATAAGCGACACATCACAGCAACTTATATGAACCGTCGCAGCCTCTTCTGACTCAGCAGAAATTTCAGTCCGCTCCGCATCGGATGTATAAGACGTATCAGATACCTCCGCCGTTTCCGTAAGCCTCTCCACCACTTCCAGATTCTGCGTATCGGTAGATGCAGCCGCATAATTGTAATGTATTGTCACATCAATTGTCGTCCACAGATCAATCTTAGAAAACGCGTAAGAGCCAATAGAAATATTGCTCCAGTCTTCTTCTGAACCCTCGTAGTAAATATCCTTTAAATTATCACTTCCGGTAAAACAATAGGTTCCGATTGACGTTAAGCTGACCGGAATGTAAATACTGCTCAGCGAAGCGCACCCGTAAAATGCACTGGAGTCAACCTCTTTTACACAGGAGGGAATGACAAAGGATTCCAGACTATCACAATTATCGAAAGACGAGCTTCCGATTCTTGTCATATTATCGCCAAGTGTAACATTTCTCAGGCTACTGCATCCGGAAAATGCGCCAGTCGGCAGATCCGTGACGCTTTCTCCTACCACCGCCGTAACAAGTGATGTATTATCCAGAAAAGCGCATTCGCCCAGATTGGTCACACTATCCGGTATCTCAATACCAAGCAGCCCGGTACACCCTGCAAATGCACAATATCCAATAGAAGCCATACCATCCGGGAACGTAATCCCGGTTATACCGGTACATTTGCAGAAGGCATATTCCGCGATAGATGTTACACTGTCCGGAATCGTTACTCTCTCTAATCCCTTGCACCCATAAAACGATGCGATGCCTATCTCAGATGTACCAGCCGGAATCTCCACCTCAGTCATAATCGCATATCCGGAATCCGTTGCAATATAGAAGTCAACTCCGGTTCTGCAAGGCGTGCTGTACTGGTCGGCAAAATTGATTGCAAACCAGTCTTCGCCGGTTCCGCTGTAATAAACAGTTGACACAGCATCCGCGCCATCAAAAGCCCCGCTTCCTATGAACTCTAAACTTTCCGAAAGCGACACCTTCACCAGACTGCTGCAATTATAAAAACAGGAACCTCCTATCTCTGTTACGCTATTTCCGATTGTTACCTCTGTGAGCGCCTTGCATTGCGCCACCGCCCACTCCCCTATACTCGTCACACTATCCGGTATCGTAATCTCGGTCAGCGCCGTACACCAGAGAAATGTATCATCCTCAATTTCTGTAATGCCATTTCCAATTGTAACATCGGTCAATCCGGTGCAGTTACTAAAACAATAAGAACCCATTGACAAAACCGTATCTGGAATCACTATCTTTGTCAACCCGGAGCAGTAATAGAATGCATGATCACCCAGCGATTCTACACTATCCGGTATCGTAATCTCAGTCAGGCTGCCGCACCGGCCAAAAGCATATTCCCCAAGGCTTACAACATCCTGTCCAATTGTCGCCTCGGTCATATTCGTGCAGCGGTAGAACGCATTGTCTCCTATCGAGGTAATACTGCTACCCATGATAAGCCTGGTAATTGTATCTGCATAGTTATACCATGGTACATATTTCTCGCTTTTCCAGCTCGTCATCATCCCCATGCCTTTAATATAGAGCGACCCGTCATTATAAAGGACCCATTCTACATTGTCGCCGCATGTTCCGCTGTCCAGGACGCCGTATTCCTCTTCAATCTCAGATTCCCCTTCCAGGTAAACCTTTCCCAGCGTAGCCGTAATATCTTTCGCATTTGTTCCAACTTTAAAACCCTTTCCCGCAGTCTTGGCTCCACTGATCACTTCTACATAATACTCGCCGCTGGGAAGGTAAAACACCGCCTCTCCGTTTTTATCAGTAACGATCTCCTCGTCAAGGTCGGTGCCATAAATTACGGCTCCCGCCACGGTTTCTCCATCTTCGTCCGCCACTGTCAATGTAACACGATATTCCTTATATGGGCACTCGGAGAAAAACCCCCATTCATCATAATCCTCCGAATAATAGAAATCCATCAGCTTTAATTTTTTATCATCACCCAATTTCTGGCTGAGGCTGACAATCCCTCCCAGCATTTTTAAAGAACTGCTCGGGGCAGTCACAACAAGATTAATCTCTCCCTCATAGCAGGTATTACATGTATGCACAGACGCCGGTTCAACATTCGCGGTTATATCCGATATCTCCTTCATCGTAACCTCTCCGCCCGTCTTAAAAGAGACCGATAAACCGGCTATGTATTCACTGATACATTCCACGCCGAGAGATGTCTTCAATCCGATAAAGAGCTTTCCCTCCATCTCCGTCTGATAAGTGATTGTCGGCTTTGTACTTGCATCACGTATATTTTCACTGTCTACAGTACTGTCATAAATCTGCACTACTGAACCGGAGATTGTAAGACTCGCCTTCACACTGGCAGAAATCTCTGTACAAAACGTCAGTTTCAATTTGATATTAACGCCATATGCAGAAAAGAGCAGCAGGTTGCCCAATTCAAAATCCTTACTGGCAGAACCCTCCACTGCAACATCTGCCGTGAGGGCATAGTCAAATGTGATGGCAAAATACTGCTTTTCCAGAGAAGCGTACATTTCAACCTTGGCTGCCAGTTCAAGCTTCAGACTGCCCTTAATTGAAAGTTTAACCTCTGTCTCCCCATCCGCCGCTTTCTCACCTGCCGTCGCTGTGGAATCCAGCACACAGCTAACCGAATAGTTTACAATCTTAGTTGCTTCAGCCTCACTCTCGTATTCGCCCCAGCTTGCTACGCTGATCGCTGCTTCAGGACTGATATCACCCATACCTTCATAGGTGATATATTCATCGTCCATCTCCGAATCATCAAACTGTGCCTCGGTATCGGCGCTGTCTGTTTCAATCTTGATATATTCAAAAATATCTGTAAGCTCCGCACTATCATCTTCCTGAATCGTCACAGTTGACCCGCTGATAATAATTGCATCGACCCGGATGATAAGCAGCGTTTCATCAGTATACGAATATGCGATGGTATCCCCCGCCTTGAGGCTGGTAAAAGTTTCATCTGCATTTGTTACGGTATAACTTCCATCTTCATTATCTGCGACCACACCCGTACTGTCTTCCTCATGAATAAGAATGATGTCTTCTCCAAACACGAGAAAATTCGATGTATCATCCTCATCCAGGTTTACCACAAGATCCGCATCATAATCCGCAACTGTCGTGTTCAGGAATTCCTGCATCTCCTGCGTATACAGTTCACTGGTAAACTCCGCTGCTATCGGTTGATGTGTATCAGGCTCCAACAGGAATGCTTTCACTACAAAATACTCCGGTATGGTTCCTTCCAATTCGACCTCCGCGATATTCTCATCGCTGCTGACCGTGGCGGAACCCGATGCCGTCATCTGCCCGCTGCTCTCCTCGTAGACCGCAACCACCACATCCGCTTCAACAGAAGAATCTTCTATCCAGTAAAGCACAGATGCCGACATCCCGTCTACGGTGAGGTCCGTAATGTAATTCTCTTCACTGTCCTGTTCCTCAGCCGTTGTCGTAAGCGCCGTAGCAATCAGTTCCGCGACATCATTCGTTCCTTCCACCGAAACTTCAACGTCGCCTGACGTTGAAACCACATCTTCAGCATCTGCTTCTTCTGCCATAACTGTAGTCGGCAAATTCGATACTGCCAGTAATAAAGATAATGCAAGCGCCAATACTCGTTTCCAACGCTTTTTCATCTCTTTCTCCCTCGTATAATAAGTTTATAGGCTAATAGTCACACAGTACCTTGACAACTAAACAGGTATCAAATCATCAGGTAAACTCATTTGAATTTTTCAATCACACAGGTATGTTTTTTGTCAACGCTCTCTTTGTCATAATTGATTCCTACAAGCAGTAAATTACTCCTATAATGATTCAACACGCCATCATATCGCCTGTCACGAATCTGACGTATGGCTCCTTCTGCATCTTTATTGTATTTCAATTCAATCAACAATGCCGGTTTGTCAGTCCTCACCGGAATAAACGCCAGATCCGCAAAACCTTTCCCCGACGGTAATTCCCGGATAATTGTATAGTCGTTCCGAGCCGTATAATAGGCAATAGACAGAGCACAGCTTAATGAATTTTCATCATTATACTGCAGAATCGAGGTTTCATCCGAATGAATCCGTTCCAGTGCCGCAGCGACCGCATCCGCATTCCGATCAATCGTAGCAAACAACAGATCATCGGATCGTTTTAATGCTTCAGCGACATATTGCCATCCCGTATTCTGCACCGCCAGTTTAAACGCTTCGGCAACCTCGAGATTGGGAATATATACTTCTCTCGCCGCCTCATCATAAGCCAGGTAACCCAGATGAATCAGAAGCGTCAGTACATCATCCCGACTGTGAAAACTGGTCATGTCGTTCTGAAAGCTTTGTGTGTCAATCCGGATACGGCCGCCGCCCAGCATCGCGACGACAGCGTCCTTCAATCCGTCAAAATTCATGCCAATATATTGCACCAGAGATTCATAGGTCTCCGAGCTGGTCCAGTAGTTACCGAATTCTCCGTATTCAATCGCATTCATGACAGAATGCGGGCTGTAAACATGTTTGATCTGGTGGAAGGAATAACCATCATACCATTTGCGCACGTTCTCAAAATCCAGAGAATAAGTTTCACAGAGTTTTTTCACCTCACCCTCCGTAAATCCAACGTAGCCAGCCAGCTTCGCGGGCTTTGCCATACTGTATTCTCTGAAATCCGTCAATGCAGATTCTGTTCCGTATTTTTTTATCGGAAGAATACCTGTCATATAAGCTCCCGCAATCGCAGATTTTATAGCAGGACCTCCTTTAAACAGACTGCGCAGGAAACGGATGTATGATTCCTGCAATATCTCTCTGTTCTTTGCTTCCCGAAACAGAGCGTCCCATTCGTCAATGATAATGAAGAATTTTTCTTTTGTCTGCTGGCTGATACTCAAAAGAGCATTTGCAAGGACTTTTTCTCCTCTCTTTATATAACCGGGAAACGCATCCTGTAACTCTTCAATTACATTTTCCTGGATATCAAAAACCACATTTTGTATATCAGAGGAAACAGAGACAAACCACGAAATGTCAAGATAAATAACATCCAGTGTATTCAGATGCTTTTCATAAGAAGCAGAACGCGAGATTTCAAGACCTTCAAACAACTCTCCGGAATCACAGCTTTTGTCATAATACGCCGCCAGCATGGCAGCAGCATAAGACTTGCCAAATCGCCGCGGACGGCTGAAGCAGGTCAGGCAGCGCGAAGTCCCCAACGAATTGTTCACATACTCAATCAACCCGGTTTTATCGACATAAAGCCCTCTGCGAATCATGCGAAATGCTTCGTTTCCACAATTCAGATAGGTTCCCATTCACAGATGCCTCCTTCCGGCTCTTTTACATCATTATAATGTAGAGCCGAAACAGAGGCAAGGAAAATCTTCTTTCAGCTTCTCCGCATACAATAAAAAAAACAGGATCCATTTCCATGCCCCTGACCCCTGAACAGCAGCAGTGCCGCGCGCAGATCCTCTCGGAAGACTACCTTGATCTGATTTACACAGTCCGCCTGACTGCCAACGAAATTTTTTCGGACTACGGTCCTTTCTGCCGGGAAACGATCAATTACAACTACAGCATCGCCCATCTGGAGCGAAGCCGGGTGCCCGATTACAGCATCCCGGCCTACGGCTACGACGCCATCCCCGACCTTTACTCACTTCTCGACACTTCGGCGCTGGAGGCCGCCGACATCACACCGCTGCTGCTCTCCCCCGGCCCCGACCTCCGGGGACAGGGCGTGCTGATCGGCTTTCTCGATACGGGCATTGATTACCGGAACGCGCTCTTCCGTCATACCGACGGCTCTACGCGGATCGCCGCACTCTGGGACCAGACCATCCAGTCGGACCGACCTCCCGCAGAGTTCCCCTACGGCACCGAATACACGGAAGAAGAGATCAACGCGGCGCTGCGGAACGCCGTCCCCTATGAGATTGTTCCTTCTGTGGATGAAAACGGGCACGGAACCTTCCTGGCCGGGGTGGCGGCAGGGGGCGAGAGCACCGACGGCCGCTTCTCCGGGGCCGCGCCGGAGGCCACACTGGCCGTGGTCAAGTGTAAGACCGCCAAGGAAAATCTGAAACGATATTATTTCACGGAGCAGCCGGATCTCTATCAGGCCACGGACCTGATGACCGGCCTGCGTTATCTGTTATCCACGGCGGCCCGGCTGCAGCTCCCTCTGGTCGTCTGCTTCGGCATGGGCAGCAACGGCGGCGCGCACGACGGGACCACGGTTCTGGAAACGCTTCTCAGTCAGCTCACCAGTCAATCCGGCATCGTCCCGGTCCTCGCCGCCGGAAACGAAGGAAACCGGGCTCACCACTACTATGGTGTGCTCGGTCCCGAGGATTCTATGGAGGAGGTGTCTCTGAGGATCCCTGAGGGAAGCACCGGCTTCCGGGCCGAGCTCTGGGGGGAGCCCTCGGAGATCTACTCCGTCGCCTTTCTCTCCCCTTCCGGAGAGCTTTTTCCCCGCATCCCGGCGCGGCTGGGCCAAAGCCAGGTTCTCACCTCGCCGCTTACCTCCACCCGCCTCTTCGTAGACTATACGCTCACGGTCTCCGTCTCCGGCAATCTGCTGATCTCTCTCGGCTTCGAGAACCCGACGCCCGGCCTCTGGACCATCCAGGTCTTTCATGACACGCCGACCAGCGGTTTCTTTCACATTTGGCTTCCCATCACCGCTCCGACCGAACCGGATCCGGTCTTCCTGCGCCCGGATCCCGACATTACCCTCACCTCGCCGGGGAATGCCCGCTCCGGCCTCGTCGTCAGCGCCTGGGATCACCGCAGCGGCAGTCTCTACGTCTATTCCAGCCGCGGCTACACCAGAGACCGCCGCGTGCGCCCGGATCTGGCCGCCCCCGGAGTAGCCGTGGAGGGTCCCGCCCCCGATGGCCGCCTCATCACCCGCTCCGGCTCCAGCGTCGCCGCCGCCGTGGCTGCCGGGGCCGCCGCCGACCTGCTCACCTGGGGCGTCACCAACCGGAACGACATTTCCCTCGACGCCCAGGCCGTCCGCGCCTACCTGATCCGCGGCGCCGGGAAGAAGGACGTCTACAGCTACCCGAACCGCGAGTGGGGATACGGCACACTCGATCTGCTGGGAGCATTTGAGAGGCTGACGTGAAACAAAGACTTTCTTTTCGCCGTATTTACTCCGCCTCCGCGGCCTGTATCATCAGTGCACATTCGACTCTCTTTTTTTGCAGCTGACATCCGATCTCGTAGGCGCCGTTGATGTCGTGGGTGAAGTTCCAGGCGTTGGCGGCGCAGCCGCCGCTGCAGTAGAAACGGGCGAAGCAGTCCCGGCAGGATTCCTTCGCGTAGACATTGCAGAGCTTGAACTCGTCGCAGATCTCCGGGCGGGTGATGCCCTCGTCCACATTTCCCAGGAGGAATTCCTCCTGCCCGACGAACTGGTGGCAGGGATACAGGTCGCCCCAGGGCGTCACGGCCAGGTACTCGGTGCCCGAACCGCAGCCGGAGAGGCGCTTGTAGACGCAGGGGCCGCCGGAGAGATCGATCATGAAATGGAAGAAATTGAAGCCGCGCCCTTCCCGGCTGCGGCGGATCATCTCCGCGGCCAGCTTGTCATACTCCTCGCAGATCTTCGGCACGTCCTCCGGCGTGATGGCATAGTCGGCCTCCGGCGGGGCTACGACCGGCTCCACGGAGATCTGCTTGAAGCCCAGGTCGGCCAGATGCAGCACATCCTGCGAGAAGTCCGTATTGTAATGCGTGAAGGTGCCGCGGACATAATATTTGTCCTGGTTGCGGCTTTCGGCAAATTTCTGGAATTTGGGCACGATGAGGTCGTAGCTCCCCGCCCCCTTGCGGAAGGGGCGCATAAAGTCGTTGACCTCCTTGCGGCCGTCGATGCTCAGGACCACATTTCCCATTTCCCGGTTGCAGAACTCCATGATCTCGTCGTTCAGCAGGACGCCGTTGGTGGTCAGCGTAAAGCGGAATTTCTTGTCATATTTCTTCTCCTGCTCTCTCCCGTAGGCGACCAGGTCGCGCACCACCTGGAAATTCATGGTCGGCTCGCCGCCGAAGAAATCCACTTCCAGGTTCCGCCGGTTCCCGGAGTGGGAGATCAGAAAATCCAGCGCTTTGCGCCCCACCTCGAAGCTCATGAGGGCGCGGCGGCCGTGATACTCGCCCTCCTCGGCAAAGCAGTAGCGGCAGGCCAGGTTGCAGTCGTGCGCGATATGCAGACAGAGCGCCTTCACCACGGTCTTGCGCTTCTTGAAGTCCATGACCAGATCCCGGTACACATCCTCCGTGAACAGCTTTCCCTGCTCCTTCAGCTCATTGATATCGTCCCAGGCCTCGCGGATCTCCGTCTCGTCGATGCCGTCCTGCCCCGCGTATTTCGCTGTCATCTGTGCGACCAGCTCCTCCCGGTCCGTGCTCTCGAACAGGGCGATCATATCATAGACCAGGTCATCCACCACATGGATGCTGCCGCTGGCCACATCCAGGACCATATTGTATCCGTTATTCTTATACTGATGTACCATAA
Organism: Lachnospiraceae bacterium; assembly: GCA_021202715.1. Taxonomy (GTDB): domain Bacteria; phylum Bacillota; class Clostridia; order Lachnospirales; family Lachnospiraceae; genus UBA3305. The sequence continues at coordinate 480 of JAJQCL010000023.1, read as the reverse complement.
TACATCCGTCCTCCGTCCATCTCATGTATTCTGATTCGCTCCGCCAATCTGTGGACTCTCCGCTCCGGCATCTTCGCGATTCACGAAACTTCCTCTCACGAAAATCGCTGCATGCCGAACGGTATGCAGCGATCTTCATCTCCTGTTATGCGACAGCCTGAACCTACTTGTTCTCGCAGCTCTGATTTCCCACGGTGCAGGAAGTCTTGCAGGCGGACTGGCAGGAAGTCTGGCACTCGCCGCATCCGCCCTTCTTCACGCTGTCTCTCAGATTCCTCGTCTCCAACGTCTTAATGCGCTTCATGAGATGGTCCTCCTTCCTCTGAAATAGGGGGCCTCCACAGCCGGAAGCCTCCCGCCGGTTTAAATTCTATACCAGACAGGGGAAATTGTCAACTGTTCCGACGCCTCCCCTTTTTTCCGGCTTGTTATTTTCCAAACTAAATTCCACCCTTTTCATTTCAGATGTGGAAGTTACTA
>JAJQCL010000236.1:13272-13973 GCA_021202715.1 Lachnospiraceae bacterium | reverse complement strand
AACCCAGTACACGATCGTCGTATAAAGAGTCGTGGACAGACTCTTCCGGCAGATCTTCCCCATAATCGTGCAGATCGCCATGCAGGCAGAGCCGAGCAGGGCACAAAGATCCCCCCGCACCGCATCAGAACCACCGCCGGCATCCCCCATACCCACAATGACACTTCCAACAAAGGTGACCAGAATGCCGATCCAGGCCTTCTGCGGAATCCTCTCCCGGAAGAAAAAAAGTGTGGCAAAGGCCACGAAAAAGACCTCCGTGTCCACCAGAAGGACTGCTGACGCGATGCTGGTGTATTTCACTGCTTCAAAATACAGAGTAAAATGCAGCGCCAGAAAAAAACCGCTGATCAGGCAGCAGAGCAAAAGCTTCCCTGTCACAGCGCTCCTCTCCCGCCGTAAGACGGCGAGGCCCGGCACGGTCAGAAGCAGCGCGGCCAGAAACATCCGGTAGAACACCAGCACCATCGAAGGTGCGGTGGAATTCTTCAACAGAATCACGGAGAAGGAAACTCCCACCACACCCAAGATGACGATGCACTTTTTTTCCATCTTACTTACTCCGGGACAACAATCTCGCCCGCCACAGCGCAGGCCGCCGCCGTCGCCGGAGAGGCCAGGAAGATCTACACCTTCGAGGTTCCCATCCGTCCCAGGAAGTTCCTGTTGTTGGTGGACACCCCGCGCTCTCCGTCGGTGAG
>JAJQCL010000236.1:0-13262 GCA_021202715.1 Lachnospiraceae bacterium | reverse complement strand
CACCGGCCTCGACCAGTGTATCCAGCGTCCCATCCGCCAGCGCTTACCGGTAGATCTTCCGGCTGGCCGGGGTGACGATGAACTTCACAAAAGGAGCCACCTTCTTCCCCCTGATGATAGCGGCAGCCCGCTGCAGGTCCTCCAGACGTCCATTGGTGCAGGAACCGAGAAAGACCTGATCAATCTTCGTCCCGGCCAGCTCCGCCACCGGATGAATATTGTCCACCTGTGAAGGACAGGCCAGCACCGGCACAAAGTCCTCCGCCCGGTAGTTCAGAGTGCGCGCATAAACAGCGTCCGCATCTCCCACCAGGCTCGTCTCCGCCTCCGTCAGCGGGATCTCACAGTACGCCGCCGTCTTTTCATCCGGCGTGAACAGAGCGCATTTGGCTCCCGCTTCGACTGCCATGTTGGACATGGTCATGCGGCTGGCCACGCTCATGGCCTCCACAGTGCTTCCGGCAAATTCCACGGCCTGATAGGTCGCTCCGTCCGCCCGCAGATCCACGACCAGCCGCAGAATGATTTCCTTAGAGGACACATTGGCGGGAAGCTCTCCCTCAATATTCACCCGGATCGTCTCCGGCACCTTGATCCACATCGTGCCGGTGCCGAGGATGCTCGCCATCTCCGTGTAGCCGATGCCGGAGGAGAAAGCCCCCACGCAGCCGTAGGTCGTCGTGTGACTGTCCGTCCCGAAGACAATGTTCCCCGGCTTCACGTACCCGGCCTCCGTCATCAGCTGGTGACAGATGCCGTCCGAGCGGTGGATATTCTTCATGCCGTATTTCTCCACGAAGGCATTGCCCACGCGGAAATGTCGGGTATCGTCCACCTGACTGGCGGGCACCAGATGATCGTAGATCAGCACGACCCTGTCCGGATCCCAGAGCTTCGTAAAGCCCATTTCTTCAAATTTCTCTGCGACAAAGGGGATGAAAATATCGTGGATCATCACGCGGTCCACATTGACCGTGACAATGTCCCCGGGCTTCACGTCGGTCCGGCCGATATTTCTCCCGACAATTTTCTCAATGATCGTTGCTCCCATGATGTCCTCCTACTCCAGTCCGTTGCGGCGGCGCATGGCCTTCACCAGACCACCCGCCTCGATGATCTCCAGCAGGTTCTCCGGCAAAGAAGCGATCGGGAACTCCTTCCCGTTCGCACGCAGGCAGCGCCCCAGCTCCACCTGCACCTCCTGCCCTTCCTCCACAGCATCGTGAAGATCCGGATTCTCGATCAGGAGCAGCCCGTTATTGATGGCGTTGCGGAAGAAAATACGCGCGAAGGACTTCGCAATCACACAGCGAACTCCCAGCGCCTTGATGATCTCCGGCGCCTGCTCTCTGGAGGAGCCGCAGCCGAAATTCTTCCCGGCCACGATCACGTCGCCGGGCCGGATCTGCCCGGCCAGCTCCGGCCGCAGGGGAGAGAACGCATAGGGCTTCATATCTTCCACTGTCTTTAAAGCCAGATACTCCGTGGGGATGATGATATCGGTGTCGATATCATCCCCCAGCAGCCATACCCGGGCGGTAAATGTCTCGTTCATTGCACCGTTTCCTCCCTTTATGCAAGCGGATCCGCCGTGGCGGCTTCGTTCAGGCTGGCGGTTGTGGTCACCGCGGCGCTGTCCGCCATGTTTCCGAGCTGATCCGCCGTGGCGATCTCACCGAGGATGGCCGAAGCAGTCACGGTGGCGGCATCCGCCAGATAGACGAAGGACTCTCTGTGTCCGGCCCGACCCTTAAAATTCCGGGTGCCGGTGCTGATCAGCGTTTCGCCCTCGCCGATGACGCCCTGGCAGCTGCCCCAGCAGACGCTGCAGTTGGGGTTCATGACGATGGCGCCGGCCTCCATGAAGATATCAATCAGCCCTTCCTTCATCGCCGCCGCATAGATCTCGCGGCTGGCCGGCACGACCAGGAAACGCACCAGCGGATGGACTTTACGACCCTGTATCAGCGCCGCGCCCACGCGCAGATCCTCCAGACGCCCGTTATTGCAGGAGCCCAGAAACGCCTCGTCAATCTTCGTCCCGGCACAGTCCGTCGCCGGAACCACATTGTCCACAAAATGCGGCTTCGCCACGATGGGAACGATCTCGTCCAGATCAATGTCATAGACCTGTGCAAAAACAGCATCCTCGTCACTGGTATAGACAGCCAGCGGCTCCCGGCCTCTCTCCTGCAGATAATCCAAAGTCACCTCATCCACCTCCATGAGGGCGGTCTTGGCTCCCGCCTCCACGCAGAGGTTGCAGATGGAGATCCGGTCGCTCATGGTCAGCGTCGCCAGACCCTCCCCGGAAAACTCCATGGCCTTATAATTGGCTCCGTTGGCGCCGATGCGGCCGATGATCGTGAGGATCAGATCCCGCGCGTAGACACCCTCCCGCAGCTTTCCGTGCAAATTAAAGCGCAGCGTCTCAGGCACCATGACCCAGGAGGTTCCAGTCACCATGGCATAGAGATAATCCGTGCAGCCCACGCCGGTGCCGAAGGCGCCCAGCGCCCCGTAGGCGCAGGTGTGGCTGTCCGCACCGAAGATCAGCTCGCCGGGCCGGACATGCTTCTCCATCATGACCTGATGACAGACACCCTCTCCCTCATAGAAGGTGATGCCGTGCGCCCGCGCAAAATCGCGCATCTTCTTCTGGGACGCCGCCGTCTTGGGGCTGTCCGAAGGGATGTTGTGATCGACGATCCAGACCAGCTTGTCGACATCCTGGATGTGCGGATGCTTCAGATTGTTATACATATCGATGGTGAGATGGGTCGTCCCGTCGTTGCTCATAAGCCGGTCCAGCGTCACCGTACAGATATCTCCCGCCTTCACCGTCTCTTTGCCGGCGGCGCGGGCAATGATCTTTTCTGCGATTGTCATTCCCATATCAGTCTTCCTCCCGGTTCAGCGAGGCGATGAGACCGCCCTGATCAAGGATCCGCTGCATCTGCGCAGGCAGCTTCGTGCAGGCGAATTCCTTCCCGCCGGTGCGCACGATCCCCTCTTCCAGAAAGAGCTCCATCTCGTCCTGATCTGCGACATTGTCATAAAGATCGCGGCAGACGATGACCGGCAGACCGATGTTGATGGCGTTCCGGTAAAAGATACGGGCGAAGGACTTCGCCAGCACCGCCCGCACACCCAGCGCCTTCAGCACCGAAGGGGCCTGCTCGCGGGATGAACCGCAGCCGAAATTCTCCGCGGCCACGACAAAATCTCCCGGCTGCACCTTGTGGGCGAACTCCGGATCCAGAGACTCGAAGGTATGCTCCTTCATCTCCTCAATGGTGGGATACAGCAGATACTGGGACGCCAGGATCTGATCGGTATCCACATCCGTGTGAAATCGAAATATTTTTCCCATGTTATCATGCCTCATATTTCCGTAAATATATCCAAAAAGCGTTACGCCTCGTCAATGGCCTTGCCGATGTCAGATCGATGATAGGCGCCTTCGAAATCCACCAGCTTCACGGCCTCATAGGCATTGGCCCGGGCTGATTTAAGATCATCGCCCAGCGCCGTCACACCGAGGACGCGGCCGCCGTTCGTGACCATCTTCCCATCTACAAGCTTTGTCCCTGCATGGAACACATAGCAGCCCTCCCGGTTCTCGAAATTCTCCAGGCCGTGGATCTCAAATCCCTTCTGATAGGAGACCGGGTATCCGCCGGACGCCAGCACCACGCAGACACAGGCATTGTCCGCGAACTGCAGATCGATCGTATCGAGCGTGCCGTCAATACAGGCCTCGATCACTTCAATGATGTCATTCTTCATCCGAGGCAGCACCACCTGCGCCTCAGGGTCGCCGAAACGGGCGTTGTACTCCAACACGCGGGGACCCTTCTCGGTGAGGATCAGACCGAAGAAAATAATGCCCTTGAACTCACGTCCCTCAGCACGCATGGCGTCCACGCTCTTCTGATAGACGTATTTCTGACAGAAGGCGTCCACCTCTTCTGTATAAAAGGGACTGGGCGAAAATGTTCCCATGCCGCCGGTGTTCAGCCCCTGATCTCCGTCCAGAGCCCGCTTATGATCCTGCGCCGAGGTCATCGTGCGAATGGTCTTTCCGTCAACGAAGGACAGCACCGACACCTCGCGGCCGGTGAGGAATTCCTCAACGACCAGGCGATTCCCGGCCGCGCCGAATTTGCGGTCCAGCATAATCTCCTTCACACCGGCCATCGCCTCTTCCTTCGTCTGACAGATGAGAACGCCCTTGCCCAGGGCCAGGCCGTCAGCCTTCAGCACGATCGGGTAATCCGAAGTTTCCAGATACGCCATGGCGGCATCCGCATCATCAAAGGTCTCATAGGCCGCGGTGGGAATATCATATTTCTTCATCAGATCCTTGGAAAAGGCCTTGGAGCCCTCGAGGATCGCCGCATTCTTCCGCGGACCAAACACGCGGAGACCGCGCGCCTCGAAGACATCCACAACGCCGCCCACCAGGGGATCATCCATGCCGATGATGGTCAGATTGATGGCCTTCTCCTCGGCGAAATCAGCCAGCTTGTCAAATTCCATGGCGCCGATCGGCACACAGGTCGCGATCTGGCCGATGCCCGCGTTGCCGGGCGCACAGTAGATTTCCTCCACCCGGGGGCTCTGCGCCACCTTCCAGGCGATGGCATGCTCACGGCCGCCGCTTCCCACTATCAATACTTTCATGTCTGTACTCTGCCTTTCTGTAAAGGATGCCTTCAGGAAACCTCCGGCACTTCCCATTGATTCTCTCTAGCGATTTTCTGCCTCGGAGGCCTTCTTCCTCTCATCGGCGATCAGCTGGATCGCCTGCGGGAGAATCTGCCACTCCGCCTCCTCCATGATGCGGCGCTGCAGGATCTCCGGGGTATCTCCGTCCTTCACCTCCACAGCCTTCTGCAGGATGATCGGGCCGGTATCTGTCCCTGCGTCCACATAGTGTACCGTGGCGCCGGATACCTTGACCCCGCGGGCCAGAGCCGCCTCATGCACCTTCAGCCCATAATAGCCCGTACCGCAGAACGAAGGAATCAGCGACGGATGAATATTGATGATCTGATTCGGATAGCGCTCCACCATCTTCTTCGGGATCACCACCAGGAAGCCCGCCAGCACGATCAGATCCAGGTGGTACGCCTCCAGCGTCTCCAGGAGAGCATCGTTAAAGGCCTCCCGATCCGGATAGTCCTTCGGAGAGACGCAGACCGCCGGGATTCCGTGCTTTCTGGCCCGCTCCAGGGCATACGCCCCGGCGTTATTGCTGAGGACCACCTCCAAAGAAACTCCGGTGATCTTCCCGCTCTCCACGTGGTCAATGATCGACTGCAGATTCGTGCCGCCGCCGGATACAAGAACGCCTACTCTTAACATACGTCGACTCCCTTCTCTCCTTCAGAGACCGACCCCACGATATAGGCCTTCTCACCGGCCGCCTCGACGGCCTGTACGGCCGCGTCCGCCTGCTCCGGAGAAACAGCGAACACCATGCCCAGACCCATGTTGAAGGTGTTGTACATCATATGTTCTTCGATATCTCCGTTCTCCTGCAGCATCCGGAAGACCGGAGGAATCGGATAACTCCCCTTCTCCACCCGCGCCCGCAGACCCTCCGGAAGCATCCGGGGGATATTTTCATAGAATCCGCCGCCGGTGATGTGACTGCAGGCCTTGATCTTCACGCCCGCCTCCCGGACAGAGCGCAACGCCCGCACATAGATCTTCGTGGGGGTGAGCAGCGTGTTGCCCAGCGTATCTCCCAGCTGATCATAGTAGGTATTCAGGTTGGTCTCGCTCATGCGAAAGACCTTGCGCACCAGCGAGTAGCCGTTGCTGTGAATGCCGGAGGAGGCAATGCCGATGAGGACATCTCCCACCGCCAGGTCCGCACCGGTGATCATCTTCTTCCGATCAACAATCCCTACCGCGAAGCCCGCCAGGTCATACTCATCCACGGGATAGAAGCCGGGCATCTCCGCCGTCTCTCCGCCGATCAGGGCAGCTCCGGCCTGCTTACAGCCCTCGGCCACGCCCGCCACGATGTCGGCGATCTTCTCCGGCTCGTTCTTGCCGCAGGCGATATAGTCCAGGAAAAACAGCGGCTCGCCGCCGGCGCAGGCTACGTCATTGACGCACATGGCCACACAGTCGATGCCGATCGTATCGTGCCGGTCCATGAGGAAGGCGATCTTCAGCTTCGTTCCCACGCCGTCCGTGCCGGACAGGAGCGTCGGCTCTTCCATATTCTTAAATCCATCCAGGGAGAAAGCCCCGGAGAAACCGCCCAGTCCTCCCAGCACCTCCGGGCGCATCGTCTCCTGCACATGCTTCTTCATCAGCTCTACCGAGCGGTAGCCCGCCTCGATGTCTACGCCCGCCTGTTTATAATTCATTGCCATTGGTCTCTCCCCCTACATTTCCTGCAGATATTTTTCGTAGCCCACGGTCTCCAGCTTCGCGGCCTTCTTCTCTACCATCTCCCGCAGCTCTTCGCTGTAGGCAGCCACACGCTCCGTCAGAGCCGCGTCGCCAACCGCCACGATCTTGGCCGCCAGAAGACCGGCATTCAGCGCCCCGTTGATTGCCACAGTCGCCACCGGAATGCCCGGAGGCATCTGCACGATGGAGTACAGGGAGTCCACGCCTCCCAGCGCTTTTGTCTGTACCGGCACGCCGATAACCGGCAGCACAGTCTGAGCCGCCACCATACCCGGCAGATGCGCAGCGCCGCCCGCTCCGGCCACAATCACCCGCAGGCCCCGCCCGGCCGCACTCTTCGCGTATTCTGTCAGACGATCCGGCGTCCGATGAGCCGATACAATCGTCATCTCATACGGTACGCCCAGCTTGTCCAGCATCTCACCGGCCTTTGCCATCACCGGCAGATCCGAATCGCTTCCCATGATAATTCCTACGACAGGTTCCATAGTGCCCTCCTCTTCTGGTGCTTATATAAAAACTTAGATGTGCAGTGCTGCATGGGCGCCCCGGACCTCCGCCAGAGCCTCCTCGAGGGTCTCCCCCGTGGCGGTGATGTGTCCCATCTTGCGCCCGACCTTCACCTGTTCTTTTCCGTAAATATGTACTTTCACGTTGGGGAAACGGTACGCCTCCTCCAGTCCGGTGAGCTCCGCCTGCCCGTTCCGGTCTCCGATCAGGTTCTTCATCGCCGTCGGACGGATCAGGTTCGGATTCCCCAGCGGCATCTCCAGGATCGCCCGCACGTGCTGCTCATACTGGGAGGTGTAGCAGCCCTCAATCGTGTAATGTCCGGAATTATGCGGACGGGGCGCCAGCTCATTGACCAGGATGTGCCCCTCCCGCGTGACAAAGAGCTCGATGCAGAGCATCCCGCAGGCGTCAAAGGCCTGCAGACAGGCTTTCGCCACCTCCATCGCCTCACGCACCGAATCCTCCGAGATCACAGCCGGCACCGTCGTCTCGTCCAGGATGCTGTTGTGGTGTACATTTTCCGCCACCGGGAAGACCGCCATCTCCCCGTTCTCGCTGCGGCAGGCCAGGATGGAGACCTCCTTTTCGAAATCAATGCACTCTTCGACCATCAGAGGCAGCTTCCCTGCCCCCAGCGTTTCGTACGCCCCGGCGATCTCATTTCCCGTCTCAATCACCGCATTTCCCTTGCCGTCATAGCCGCCGGTACAGGTTTTCAAAATGATCGGATAGCCGTATTCCTCCGCCGCCGCATGGATGTCTTCCACGCCGTCCACCGGGCGGAAAACCGGCACCGGGATCTCATGCTTTGCCAGCCAGCGCTTCTGCACCAGTTTATTCTGGATCCGGGACAGGGTCTCTGCACTGGGATAGACCTTGTGCCCCTCCGCCTCCAGGCGGCGCAGCGCCTCCACGCTGATATGCTCGAATTCATAGGTCACCACATCCACATCCTCCGCCATACGCAGGATGGCATCCACATCGTCAAAGTCTGCCACGACATGGCGGTCGGCGATACTGTGCGCCGGGCAGTGTTCCGTGGGATCCAGAATTGCAAACTGCGTGTCCAGACGTTTCCCGTCCAGGATCATCATCTTCCCAAGCTGGCCCCCGCCGATGATTCCTATTTTCTTCATTTTGTGTTTCTGCCTCCTCACTGAATAATACCCAGGATATAGATTGCTGCCATCAGCACCACCACGGTGCCGTTTGTATAAAGCCCTACCTTCCAGGGGATCTTGCTCTCTGCTTCCACAGAAAAGTGACCGTAGCAGGTCACGCCCACACCCGCGGCGCTGAGAAACAGAATCAGGAATCCGGCCAGAATGACCGGCCATCCGGCCTGCCCGTTGCTGGAAATCGCCCAGGCCAGACAGAGAACGGTGAGCAGGATCGCCAGCGCAAACAGGCTCAGCGCCGCCTGCATAAAGGTGACGGACTGCAGACGTTCGGCCCAGGTCTTCTTTTCAATGAACTGTATCCCGTCCTTCGTGCGCTTCCACTTTATCTTCGCCATCCGTGAACCTCCCGCTTCCTATACATCCTCACGATCCCCGGTCTTCCGCCTCTCAGGCGTCCTCACAACCCGTGATTTTCCGCATTCATCCATGTCCCTGTCAGTGCACACCATATTTTTCATAGTAACGATCGATCGCCGCCTTCATGGCATCATCGATGATCACCTGCCCCTTATACGGTCGGTTATACAGATGCTCCACCACCTCCGCCATGGTGACGATGGCCGTGGTCTCCATCCCGTATTTCTCATGAATCTCTTCCAGGGCGCTCTTCTCTCCCTGGCCGCGCTCCATACGGTCCTCGGACACGACCAGCCCCAAGACATCCACCTGTCCCTGCGCTTGCAGGATCGGCATCGTCTCGCCGATGGAGGTCCCCGCCGTCGTCACATCCTCGATGATGACGATCCGATCCCCATCGCCGATCGGACTTCCCAGAAGAATGCCCTTGTCCCCGTGATCCTTGATCTCCTTGCGATTGGAGCAGTAACGGATATCCGCGCCGTATTTCTCACTGAGCGCCACGCAGGTCGTCACACTCAGGGGAATTCCCTTGTAGGCCGGTCCGAAGAGCACATCGAAATCCGTGCCGAACTTCCCCGCGATCTCTTTGGCATAATACTCGCCCCGCTTCGCCAGCTGCGCGCCGGTGCGGTAAAAGCCCGTATTCACAAAAAACGGTGTCTGTCGTCCGCTCTTCGTGACAAAGTCGCCGAAGCGCAGCACCTGACAGTCCACCATAAATTCAATAAATTCCTGTTTGTACTGTTCCATGGGGTTCACGTCCTCCTGCCTGTTTTTGTGCTCTCGCAATTCCAGCATCATTCTTAATGGTATCACGGCATGAGATATTTTTCAATATTTCTGTCCAACGATCTGCCTCTTTACTCCTTCCGATCAATCCGCCGGAATTCGTTAAAATCATGCACGATCTCCTTCACGCACCAGATCCAGGTATCGAAAGCCCCCGCCTTGTACAGATTGATCAGAATCATGCCGATAGGGATTGCCAGAATCATTCCCAGAACACTGTTCACCTTGTAGCCGATATACATGAAAAACAGCGTCAGGAACGGATCCATACCGATGGTCCCGCCCACCATCGCAGGCTGGATGCCCTGATGCACGACCAGCGCGACCACATAGATCAGAAGCAGGCCAAGGGCGAATCCGTAATTTCCCAGAAAAACCTCCACCACGGCCCAGGGGATCAGTACCGTCCCGGTGCCGAAGACCGGCAGCATATCGAGGAACGCAATCCCGAAAGCGATCAGCCAGGCAAATTTGATGCGCAGGAGCATCAGGCCGATCAGAAGGATCACATAAATCACGCCCATGATCTTAAACTGCGCCTTGAAGTACCCCACGACCACACCGACGACCTGCTGATACAGAGTGGAAATCCGCGTCCGCGTGGCTTCCGGGAGATGCTCCCGCAGAGATTGCCGCAGTTGATCGTGATCGGCGATGAAAAAATAGGTCGCCAGCAGCCCCATCACCGCGGCAATCAGGATGTCCGGCAGATGCTTTACAACGTCCGTCAACGTGCCCAGGCTGCTGTTCCCGCTGCTGCCGCTGATCAGGTTGTTGACAAAGCTCCCCACGATCTCGCCGATTCCATTCAGATCGATCCCCTGCAGCAGAGGAATCCGGTTCAGGATCTCCTGCAGAGAACCGGCCGCCGTCGAGAGATCGCTCCCTGCGTTGCTCGTCATGGTCGGCAGATAGTCCGCAAAACTGCGCAGCCCGGCCGCCAGGGCGCTGCCCAGCCCATAGCAGGCCAGAATCAGCAGAGCAATCACCAGCGAGATCAGAACGACCGAACCATATTTTCTCTTGATCCGGATCCTCTTCTCCAGGAAACGCACGATCGGATTGGCGATCACGGACAGCACGAAGCCGACCACAAAAGGCGCAAAATAGCGCAGCACCCGCGGGAGGAGGTAGAAAAATGCCCACAGAATGAGCCCCGCTGTCAGCAGGTTGCAGAATATCTTCAGATACTTGGTCGAGAATTTCATAAAACCGGTCCTCTCTCCCCCGCCTTTTCAAGCTCTGATTTACTCCTCCAGCCGGATCTGCGCCACCTCATCAAACCCGAACCGTTCCATGTAATCGCGGATTCCCTCGATAATCTCTAACGTCACCGCAGGATTATGGAAATTTGCCGTGCCCACGGAAACGGCCGTGGCTCCGGCCATGAGGAATTCGATGGCGTCCTCCGCGGAGGCGATGCCGCCCATCCCGATGACAGGAATCGAGACGGCATGCGCCGCCTGATAAACCATGCGCACGGCGATCGGATGGATCGCGGGGCCGGACAGACCGCCGGTGCGGTTCGCCAGCGCGAAGGTGCGCCGGTTGATGTCGAACTTCATACCGGTCAGCGTATTGATCAGAGAGATCGCATCAGCGCCCCCGGCCTCGGCGGCCCGCGCCATGACCGTGATATCGGTCACATTAGGGCTCAGCTTCATGATCACCGGCTGCCGGGCCCGCTCCTTCACAGCCCGCGTGATGGCCTCCACGGCCCGCGGATCCTGGCCGAAGGCGATGCCGCCCTCTTTGACATTCGGACAGGAAATGTTGATCTCCAGCAGATCGACCCGCTTCTCATCGGCCAGGCGTTCCACCACGTCGAGATATTCCTCCGTCGTCTTCCCGCAGACGTTGACGATCACCCGGGTCTCAGGGTAAGCCTCCAGAAATCTCAGGTCGCGCTCCACGAAGGTTTCAATACCGGGATTCTGCAGGCCGATGGCATTGAGCATGCCGCCCGCCGTCTCGGCGATGCGCGGCGTCGGATTGCCGGGCCAGGGAACGCTGGCTACGCCTTTGGTGACGACCGCGCCCAGGCGGTTCAGATCAAGAAGCTCCGCGAATTCCATGCCGGAGCCGAAGGTACCGGAGGCCGTCATCACAGGATTATTCAGTTCCACACCGGCCAGATTGACTTTCATATTCACAGGTCCACCTCCCGGGCGTTGAACACGGGGCCCTCCGCGCAGATTCTCTTATTTTTAACCTGCGAATGCGCATCCTTCTCCGTCGAAGAGCAGACACAGGCCAGACAGGCGCCGATGCCGCAGGCCATCTTCTCTTCCAGCGAGAGCCAGGCCTCCAGGCCCTCTTCCTCCGCATACTGTTTCAGTGCGCGCAGCATCGGCAGAGGTCCGCAGGCATAGAGGACGTCGGCCGTCAGGGCATTTTTACGGATAGCGTCAAGGACATTTCCCTTCGTGCCGCAGCTGCCGTCCTCTGTCGCGATACAGAGAGGCGCGGCCGCCCGCAGCTCTTCCTCCAGATAGGTCTCACTCCGATAGCCCATCACCAGCGTCTTCTCCCCGGGAAGCTGTCTGGCCAGCTCCAACAGCGGGGGCACGCCGATGCCGCCGCCGACGATCAGCGCGCGGCCCGCGTGTTCCAGCGGAAAGCCATTCCCCAACGGTCCCAGGATATCCAGCGTATCTCCGGCCGTCAGCTTCGAGAACTCCTCCGTTCCCTTCCCGACCTTCCGGTAAATGAGGCGCACCTGCCCCGTCTCCCGGCGAATCTCACAGAGACTGATCGGGCGGGGCAGGAGTCTGGCGCCGTCGCGGCAGTACAGAGACAGGAACTGTCCGGGAACCGCCTCCCCGGCGATCCGTTCCGTCTGCAGCCACAGGCTGTAAATATCTTCACCCAGGGATTCCTGCGAGAGAACCCGGGCACATTCTCGGTATTTCATGACATTCTCCATTCGTTCGATCCGGCACGCCAAACACAGTCAAAAAATCCCGTAAAGGATATCTTTACTGCATCTCGCCGCGCCGCACTCCGGCAACATGCGATACACGCTCATTCAGGCCAGGCAACTACGGCCTCACACATTTCAGATCTTCGATCATATCCAGCACCGCCTGGCGGGAAGCGTCTGCGAAATTCTCCGCCCCGAAACGGCTGGCATACGGTTCTTTGCGATAGGCGGCGATGATGCCCCGGGAGGAATTGACGATGGCTCCCAGACCATCCTCATTGAAATACGGCGCCAGATCGGCGGCCTTCCCGCCCTGCGCCCCGTAACCGGGCACGAGGATAAAAGTATGCGGCATCACCCGGCGCAGGATCTTCCCCATCTCCGGATAGGTGGCGCCCACCACGGCGCCGACATAGCTGTAAGAGTCGCCCATGCACTCCTCACCCCAGGCGGCCACCTTCTCACCGACCCACTCGTACAGAGGGCGTCCGTCGATCAGACGGTCCTGAAATTCACCGCTGGAAGGATTGGAGGTCTTCACCAGAACAAAGATGCCCTTCTTCTCTTCTTTGCATACCTCGAGGAACGGGCGGATACCGTCAGAGCCCAGATAGGGATTCACGGTGATAAAATCCTCGTCGAAGGGCGCATAGGTTTTACTCCCCACGCAGACCTTCCCCAGATGCCCCGCAGCATAGGCGGCAGAGGTGGAGCCGATATCGCCTCGCTTCACGTCGCCGATCACGATCAGGCCTTTTTCCTTACAGTAGGCCACGGTCCGCCGGTAAACCTCCATCCCCGGCACACCGAACTGCTCGTACATGGCCACCTGCGGCTTCACCGCGGGGATTAGATCATACACCGCGTCGACGATTGTTTTATTAAACTGCCAGATCGCCTCGGCCGCTCCCTCCAGGGTCTCGCCGTACGCGTCAAAGGCCGCCTGCTGCAGCGATTCCGGCACGTAACTCAGCATCGGGTCCAGGCCCACCACCACGGGGGCTTCCAGCTTCTGGATTCTCTCGGTCAGTCGGTTTATCATGGTTTCCTCCTTGTGCAAG
>JAJQCL010000110.1 GCA_021202715.1 Lachnospiraceae bacterium | reverse complement strand
AAGACCGTCGGGTCCGGCGCGTTGATGGCTTCGGCGGCGGAGCGCCTGGGCGACGACTGTGCCTGTGCGCAGGGAACTTCTCTCGAGGGATATGCGATTCAGGTGATGCGCGCGACCGAGCTCTGGCAGCAGACGGGCGCCTACTATGTTCGTATCCATGGCATGAACCGTCAGCACCGGATTCCGCTGGAGCGCGAGTTCGATGAACACGACGGTCCGGATACCCGCTATCTGGTTCTTCTGGATCAGAACTACCCCGTGGGAACCTGCCGCCTGTTTCCCGTAGCGGCGGACGCCATGGAGATCGGCCGCGTTGTGGTGCTGGAGACCTACCGCGGGCGGGGCCTGGGGAAGCTGCTCCTGCGGGAGGCGGAGAAATGGATCGCCGAGCTGGGATACACGCGGGTCATTCTGGAGAGCCGCGATGTCGTGGTGCCGTTTTATGAGAAACTGGGATATACCGTCACCGGCGAGCCAGTGCAGGGTGAGACGTTTCTCTGCGTGCCGATGGAGAAAAGACTGGGAGAACTGTAAGAAGATCATGCTATGGATCATACATTTTCTCCTTCGAGAAAATGTACGCAGAAGACACTTTTTCGATTGACTTTGTGATCTGACGGAGATATGATAAAAATCATCATAATAGGGAAGGAAGCCTGTTTGCTATGCGACGATTTGCTATGGAGAAGCTGGAGACGTGGAAGAGCGCCCCGGATCGACTGCCAATGATTATTCGTGGAGCACGTCAGGTTGGTAAGACCTGGCTGATGCAGGAATTTGGCTCAACACATTTTGAAAAATGTGCATATATCAATTTTGACAGAAATCAACGTATGAGACAGCTGTTTTCCGGGGATTTTCATGTAGATCGGATATTGCAGGGGTTGGCGATCGAGAGCAATGTAGAAATTGAGCCGGAGAGTACGCTGATTATTCTGGATGAGATTCAGGAAGTGCCGGAAGCACTGCAGTCGTTGAAATATTTTGCGGAGGATCGTCGACATGCCTATTATATTCTGGCGGCCGGTTCCCTTCTTGGTATTGCGATGCATGAGGGAACGTCTTTCCCGGTGGGAAAGGTGGATCACATGGATTTGTATCCCCTGTCGTTTCCGGAGTTCCTGTGTGCAACGGGCAATGAGGCTCTTTGCAGGCTTCTCGAACAACAGGATTTTGAAATGATTTCGAATTTCAGGGATCGCTTTATCGATTTATTGAAGAATTATTACTATGTGGGTGGAATGCCGGCAGCAGTCAATGCATACGTGCGAGATGGGAATTTGAAGGAGGTGAGGCGGGTTCATCAGCGTCTGATCTCGGACTATGAGCAGGATTTCTCTAAACATGCCCCACGTGAGACGGTTCCAAGGATTCAAATGGTTTGGGACGGTATTCCTTCTCAATTGGCGAAGGAAAACAAGAAGTTCGTCTATCGGGTGCTTCGGGAGGGAGCCCGGGCGAAAGATTTTGAGCTGGCTATCCAGTGGCTGACAGACTGTGGGCTGTGTCATAAGGTAGGGCGTATCAGGAAGGGGGCCGTGCCACTGAAAGCATATCAGGATATACCCGCATTTAAGTTATATCTTGTGGATATAGGATTGCTGGCGGCGATGGCTGATCTGGATGCCAGAACACTCCTGAAGGGAAATGACATTTTTGTAGAATTTAAAGGAGCCTTGACGGAACAATATGTCTGTCAGCAGATTCTTGCACAACTCGACACGGTGCCCTATTACTGGTCTGCCGAGTCATCTTCCGGGGAAGTGGATTTTGTTTTACAGCATAATGGGAAGGTGATTCCACTGGAAGTAAAAGCGGAGGAGCATCTGAATGCGAAAAGCCTGAAAAATTTTGTTTCTTCTTATAAACTTCCTTTCGGCGTGCGTACATCAATGAGCGATTTCCGGGAGCAGGAGAATTTGATCAATGTACCGCTGTATGCTATTTCAACCTTATGGGAGGTCTGTGAGCGCCGATGAACAGGAACAGGGATGAGCAATCGACATATATTTTCCGCCATCTGGCGGCGGTCTTTCACACGGGTGTATTCTGCCTGCAGGGAGAGGAGCTGACTTCTTACGAGGAAAATGCCGAGTATAATCCGCTAATGACCGGTTTTACCATTTTTACGGCGTCGGGGAGCAGTGGGAGAAGGGACTGCACTATCACACGCTGATGGAGATCCTGCAGATCTCTGGTTTATTCGCGAAGCTCCTTACGGGGCGTGAATATACGGATCAGCAGCTGATGGATGCAAATTATCACGCCGTGTCCAGTGCGGAGGAGCAGCGGGAGCAGATTTATTTTGATATACAGTCTGAAAACGAGGATATTTACCGGCACACCTATCAGGAGGAGCGTCGGATCATGGATGCGGTGAAGGGAGGACAGGTGGAGGAGGCCGTGCGCCTGTCCAAGGAGATGGATCTCAATGTAGGCCGGCTCGGGGAGAGCGAGGTCGAGCACTGGCGGAACCTGTCGATCGTGGCGACGACTCTCTGCGCCCGGGCGGCCATCGAGGGCGGCGTCGTACCGGCGACCTCCTACCGGATCAGCGGTTTTTACATCAATAAAATCACGGCCAGCCGGGATATCCCGCAGATCCTGATTTTCCGGAATCATGCGATCGAGGAGCTGGCCAGACGGGTGCGGGAGCAGAAAGAGAAGCGGCACACTTCCAGCTATACGGAGCAGTGCAGGGAATATGTCTCCGCGCACTACAGAGAGAAGATTTATCTCGACACCATCGCCAAAAGCCTGGGAATCAGCAGCAGTTATCTTTCGCGTTTGTTTCGCAGGGAGCCCGGAGTCAGTCTGCAGGACTACATCAATGAAGTCCGGGTGGAGAAGGCGGCCAACCTGCTGCGCTATTCCGGGGAAACGCTCTCCGGCATCGCCGAGTATGTGAACTTTCCCTCCCAGAGCTACTTCGGCCGGATCTTCAAGCAGAAAATGCAGATGACCCCGACGCAGTAT
>JAJQCL010000025.1 GCA_021202715.1 Lachnospiraceae bacterium | reverse complement strand
TTACTACTCCCTCAATGGGACGACGAAATGGCTCTATGTCACCACCACGGTATCCGGCAAAAAGTACACCGGTTTCTGCAGCAGCAAATACCTCACAAAATAAACGATTGGCTCCTCTGGTATCACAACACCAGGGGAGACTTTTTTATTGCTTCCGAATTGCTTCTAAATTGCTTCCGGATTGCTTGCCAAGAGTCGTTTTTGGAATGATTTTAAGTGGTCAGCGTTCGGAACAACAAATTAACAAAAATGCCAGTTTTGCTAAGAAAACCGTTGCTCTCTGTTAAGGAATCCGGCTATTCCTTGACAATTTTTTAAAACAGGAGTAAACCGAGGAATGTTAGTTTGAAAGGAAAGGAGGCGGTTCCTTGGACACCATTTTGGATAAGCTGACAGAGATCGAGGACGCAGCGAACCGGATCCTTGGCCGGACAGTGGAGCAAAAAGCGAAGGCCTCTCAGCAAATGAAAGAGAAGACGGAATCCTTCGATCGCGCACTGCAGGAGGAGACAGAGAAAAAGATCGCGGAGCTGAGGCAGTCTCTGCAGCGGCAGCGCGAGGAGAATCTGTCACATTTACGGGTCTATACGCAGGAGCAGATGGACGCTCTGGAGGCGGCCTGCGAGAGAGATCATGAACGGCTGGCAGATACGCTGGTGCAGAGAATACTGGAGGCGTAGCGCATGGGTAGCTTACTGTCCTACAGTGGTCTGACAACGAAGCTGCGGGCCATGGAGAGTCATCTGGTCCGCGAAGAAGGATACCGGAAGATCTCAGAGATGGGGAGTGTCGGCGAGGTGGTTGGTTATCTGAAACGGACTCCGGAATATCGGGATATTTTGGCGGACGTGGATGAAACGAGTATCCATCGGGGCGAGATGGAACGGCTTCTGATTGTCTCCATGTACAGGGATTTCGTGCGAATCTATCGTTTTGCCGATCCGGAGCAGAAAAAATTTTTGATTCTTTATATGAAGAGATATGAGGTGGCGATCCTCAAACGCTGTTTCCGCATGGTCTTCGATCACAGGGATCTGGAACATACGGTCTGGCATGCTCCGGAATTTCTCGGGCGCCACACCCAACTGGATCTGCCGAAGCTCTCCGGCTCGAAGACGCTGGAAGAGCTGATTGGAAATCTGAAGGGGACAGAGTATTATGCGCCCCTGTCCCGGATTCAGGACGGGAGCGGGGTCACTCTGTTTGATTATGAGATGGCGCTGGATCTGTATTATTTCGGGCTGATCTGGAAGCAGAAGAATAAATTATTCCGCAAGCAGGACCTCAAGAGCATCACCCAGGACTACGGGGTGCGTTTTGACCTGACTAACCTGAACTGGATCTGTCGGTCCCGGGCCTTTTATCAGATGTCAGCCGCGGATGTGTATGCGCTGCTGATCCCGGTGACCTACCGGCTGCGCCGACAGGATATCATTCGTCTGGTGGAAGCGGGAAGCGATGAAGAATTTTCCGCCGCACTGGATAAGACATATTATGGAAAGAAATACGAGAAACTTTCTCCCGGCACGCTGGAGGATATGTACCTGGAGATCCTGCAGAACACGCTGCTGCGGGAAGCCAGAAACCATCCGTACTCGGTGGCGTCCATATACTCTTTTTTATATCAGAAGGAGCGCGAGGTGGACCGGCTGACAACGGCGTTGGAGTGTGTCCGGTATGGGCTGGCTCCGTCGATGGCCTATCAGCACATCGTGAAGAGTTAGGGGGTGCGCAATGATTGAAAAAATGAAGTTCCTGAGCATAACCGGTCCGAAGGAGGATATCGATCGGGTGGTGGAAAACTACCTGTCCCGGTATCCCATGCATCTGGAAAATGCTCTGGCGGAACTGGACACTGTCCGGGATCTGACGCCCTTTATGGAGGTCAATCCCTATAAGGATCGGCTGAACAAGGCGAAGAAATTCACGGAGAGGATTCCGGAGCCGGAGGAACCGGGCCGGGAGATCACGGTGGAGGAAGCGCTGCAGATCCTGGAGAAGACGGAGAAGAAGATCCGCAAGCTGCAGAAGGAACAGAACCGGCTGACAAAGGAGAGGAAGGATCAGCTGGAGCTGCTCCGGGAAATCTCCACGTATCGGATGCTTCCCGTTAACGTCTCCCAGCTGCTGCATTTCCATTTTGTCAAGTATCGGTTTGGACGGATCCCGAAGGAATATTATGAGAAATTCGAAGAGTTCGTCTATGACAATCTGAATATGATCTTTTACAAAGGGCTCTCGGATGAGGAGTATGTCTGGGGCGTGTATTTTGTTCCGGGCGTGCAGGTCGATCAGGTGGATGCTGTGCTCTCCTCCATGCATTTTGAACGAATCTATCTGCCGGATTCCTACGAAGGAACGGCGGAGGAGGCCTACAGGAAGCTGAAAAAGGAATCCGCCGCGCTGCGCAAATCCATCACGGCGACCCGGGAGAAGAAAAACGCGATCCTCACAGAGCAGGCCGGAGAGTTGTGGAATGCACGGCGGAAGCTCGAAAGCATGACGGTGAACTTCGATGTGCGCAAGCTCGCGGCCTGTACCCGGGAAAAGCAGTCTACCTTCTATATTCTTTGTGGGTGGATGACAGAACGGGACGCGGCGGCTTTCCAGAAGGAGATCGTCGGGGATACGCAGATTTACTGTATCGTTGAGGATAATCACAACGAGGAGGGCCTCTCGGCGCCGCCCACGAAGCTGAAGAATCCGACCTTTGCCAAACCATTTGAAATGTATACTCGTATGTATGGTCTTCCTTCCTATGGGGAGATGGATCCGACCATCTTTGTGGCGATTACCTACGCTTTCATCTTCGGCGCCATGTTCGGAGATCTGGGACAGGGTCTGTGTCTGATGATCGGCGGTTTTGCCCTGTATAAATTGAAAAAGATGGATCTGGCGGGTATCATCGGTACCGCGGGCATCTTCTCCGCGATCTTCGGAGTGATGTTCGGCAGTGTCTTCGGTTTCGAGAACATCATCGAGCCGCTGTGGCTG
>JAJQCL010000217.1 GCA_021202715.1 Lachnospiraceae bacterium | reverse complement strand
TTTGTTTATGGGTATTATAGAGCAAATGAGCGTTAAAGGCTATAAAAAGTATTAATAAAATTATTAAGTCGGAGGGATTCACATGAAAGACAAAATCGTTCTGGTCATCGGTTCAACGTCAGGAATCGGAAAGGCTGTTGCGGAGAGCTTTGCCAAAGAAGGAGCGACGGCTATTCTTACCGGGAGACGGGAAGAACTGGGGAAAAGCATTGAAACTAAAATCAGGGAAAAAGGGCAGAAGGCGGACTTTTTCCGCCTGGACGCGACCGATCTGCAGCAATGTGTATCTCTGATCGACAAGGTCGTGGAAAAATATGGGCGTCTGGATACGCTGGTATATAATGCGGGCGTCGCTACGCCCTGTGACACAGATATTTCCAGTGAAAAGAACTGGGATATGGTGATGAACACGAATCTGAAAGCGGCCTATTATATGATTGAGAAGGCGCTCCCGGTGCTTGCCGAAGGGAAAGGAAGCGTGGTCATGACATCATCTCTCGCGGGAATTTCTGCGAGGACAAACACAAATGCCACTTCCATTGCCTATGCGACGAGCAAGGCGGCGATGTCGCATATGGTGAAGATCATCGCGCTGCAGACGGCAGAATCCGGGGTAAGAGTGAACGCCGTCGCACCGGGCGTAACGATGACGGATATTATCCGTAACCTTGATAAAAAACTCCTGGAGGTCTTGGAAAAATCAATTCCCCTGCAGATGATCGGTGAACCGGAAGATATTGCAGAGGCGATTTTATTCCTGGCCAGTGACAAGGCACGGTTCATAACCGGGCAGATTCTGTCGATTGATGGTGGCGCAAGTCTTGGCTGAAGTAACCGGCGAGTGCCTTCTGCTCTGGCTAATTGAAGAGCCGACAGTATCTGATACGTAATCTTTCTTATTCACGAGAAGCAGCCTGCAGTCCTCGGAAGGGGTTATCCCCCCTTCGTTCCGAGGATTGCAGGCTGCTTTCATTACCAGCAACAAGATTTAATTCAATGGCCCACGCGGCAAAGAATCCGTCTGTGACGCCATCTTCTGTCAGATCTTCATGGCTGTCTCGTAAGCGCTCCAGATTGCTCCGAGAAGATTGGACACTTTATTGGCATCGCCGATAGTGTAAGTTTCTACGCCTTCCGGCGCGCTGACGGCCGCATTTGTATTGTAGCCGATGCTCACGATCACGGTGTCGGCCGGGATTTCCTTCAGCTCTTCTCCGATCTGGAATGTTACCTTATTATCTTCCATACTCATGACGTTGGCAGAGGTGTGGATGGTAACATTCGTGAATTTGAGCAGTGCCACCAGGAGATTCTTATTCGCCGCGGCGATGTCGACATTCAGGTACTGATCCAGCGCTTCGAGGATGGTCACCTGCTTTCCGGCCTTCGCCTAGTCGTAGGCAATCTCGCATCCGGTCAGACCGCCGCCGATGACGACGATATGGTCCCCGGTAATCTTCTCCGGTTCATTGAGGGCGGTCACCGCATTCAGCACATAGCTGTTGTCTGCGCCCGGGAGACGCAGCATACGCGGCGTTGATCCCGTCGCAATAAACAGAACGTCCGGAGTCATCTCTGCAATCATTTCCTCTGTTACCAGAGTGTTCATCTTTACATTGATCGGCAGATCGCGCATCTGTTTCTCGTACCAGCGAATCAGCCGTTTGTCGGCATCCTTGAAGCTCATGTTGGATGCTGCGATAAACATACCGCCGAGCCGGTCTGTCTTCTCGCACAGGGTTACCTGATGACCGCGAATGGCGCAGACTCTGGCAGCTTCCATGCCGCCGATGCCGCCGCCGACCACGAGAACCTTCTTCGGCGTTTCCGTCGGAACCAGCGCATATTCCTTCTCACGGGCCGCAGCCGGATTCAGGGCGCAGCAGATATCCTGCATCTTGAAGATACGGTTCAGACATCCCGCATGACAGGCGATGCAGGGACGGATACATACTTTTTGATTTCCTCTTCGCAGCGCCCGTGAGAAGCTCTGGAAGGTGTATGAATACGGGATTGATATTACGAGCAGTCTCTCTCCCCAGCTGTTAAAATCGCTGATCATCGAAGATGCTCAGCATAATCACCTGCGTTATTTTTCTCCTTATCGTACCCGGAATGCCGGAGCCTTCCACAGGAATTATGTAAAAATCGTTCTTGATCTGATTCGGCAGGCGCAGGCAGATGGTGAAATCAGTCGGAATGTGAATCCGGAAAACGCCTTTAAAACATTTGCTGCGGCAATCATTGGAGTGGGTCTGGACTGGAGTTGTACGGATGGAAACTATGATGAAAAAGAACGGCTGAAAGAAATTTTTGAAGTGGTCTATCACAGATAAGCTTCCAGGCGGTTTCTTATCGGCCATTAAAGTGCCGACAGTATCTGATACAGAATCTTAATTTTCCGCTGAAAACAGCCTGCAGTCATCGGAAGCGATTGAGGACCGGTATGCCATACAGTTTGACGTGGAAACGGCGATCAAGGTCAGCGATCATATCCTGGATGTTATTGAACGGCTGGAGCAATTTCCGGATTCGGGCTCAATGACACCGGATTCATGGCTGAATGAACAGGGATACCGCATGGCAATCTGTAAAAAACAGGTTGTTATTTACAGAAAAATTGATAAAATTGTCTATGTATACCATATTGCGGACACTCAGACAAAATATACGAAGCTGTTTTATTAAAAATCCGGAGGCGAGGAAACTTGATGACAAGACTCATCCGGCATATCCTGAAAGGACTGTGGAGGCTGTGGAATATCTTCTGGCCGATTTTCCTGATTTATGTCCTGCTGGCGATTCTGCCCTCGGCGCCGCATCAGCGCGTCAGTGAAGAATTTGCTTCTTCCTTTCAGGCGGAAGACTGTTATGGAGACAGCGCTGGAAAAGAGCGTATTCTCTGCATCGACGATAACGAGGAAGCCCTCTTGTGGCGGCTGCGGGTGATCGAAACCGCGCAGGAGGAGATCATTTTCTCGACCTTTGAGATGCGGGATGATAACAGCGGCCAGGATGTGATGGCGGCACTGTATGCCGCCGCCGAGCGGGGCGTGCATGTTCGTATCCTGGTGGACGGGCTGACCGGATATTACCAGCTTCACGACAGCAGCCATTTTCAGGCGCTGGTTTCTCATGAAAATGTCGAGGCGAAGTTTTATAATCCCGTTAACCCGGCCCTTCCCTGGAAGATCAGCTACCGCCTTCACGATAAATACCTCATGGCAGACGATACCGTTTATATCCTGGGCGGCCGGAATACCTATGACCTGTTCCTGGGGGATTATGTGGAGAAGGCCAATATCGACCGGGATATTCTGGTCTACGAGACGGACACCACGGCAGAGGGTACTTCTCTGGCGCAGGTACAGGAGTATTTTGAAGAGATCTGGGAGCTGTCCTGCTGTAAGGAGTTTGTCT
This sequence comes from Lachnospiraceae bacterium, assembly GCA_021202715.1. Lineage (GTDB taxonomy): Bacteria > Bacillota > Clostridia > Lachnospirales > Lachnospiraceae > UBA3305. Next base: position 10,738 of record JAJQCL010000217.1, on the reverse strand, counting down.
GTGAAGAGCTCTCCGAGGAAATGCAGACGGCGGCCGTCGCGTTAGAAGAGCATTATGCGTGGCTGGGGGAGTCCTACCCGGAAGCCTATGGCGAGACCGACTATGCGGCAGCGACGATAGAGACAAATCAGGTGACTCTCCTCGCGAATCCCATGGAGGCGGAGAACCGGGAGCCGGAGCTCTGGGCTATGCTGCAGGAGCTGATGACGGGCGCTGATGATGTGGTCATTCAGACGCCGTATATTGTCTGCAGCCGGGACATGTATCAGGATCTGACGGAACTCTGTGAGAGCGCCGGGAGCGTCGAAATCATCACCAACGCCGTGGAGAGCGGCGCGAACCCCTTCGGCTGCACGGATTATCTCAATCAGAAGAAGAATATCCTGGAGACCGGCGTGTCTGTCTGTGAATTCCTGGGCGATGATTCCACACATGTGAAGACATTTCTGATCGATAATCGGCTCAGTGTCGTCGGCTCCTACAACCTGGATATGCGCAGCACCTATCTGGATACGGAAATGATGCTGGCGATCGACTGCGAAGAGCTGAATGCGAAACTGCGGGACGAAACCGATGAGTGTAAAGAACAGAGCAAGCGGAACGCTGCTGACGGCACCGTGCAGTACGGCGCGGAGTATCAGGCCGTGGAATTGACAACGAAGAAGAAGGCTTTTTATGCGGTTTTTCGTATTTTTATCTGGCCAATCCGATACCTTCTGTAGTATCATACCTCTGATAAGGTGGTGCTGATTCATGATCAGAGAAAAAATCGGAAGCCTGAAGGTCTGGATCCCGGAACATACTTACTGTTATGCCATGCTGTATCTGGTGTTCTATGTGGTGGTGTTTTTTGTGCTGGATTTCACGTTGGAACCCCGCTACATCCTGCACAGTGCGCTGGATGACCTGATTCCCTTCTGCGAATATTTTATCGTCTTTTATTTTGCCTGGTATCCGGCCTTTTTCCTGTCACTGGTATGGTATATGCTGCGCGACAAAGAGGAGTTTCAGCAGCTGTGGTTTATCATGTTTACCGGGATGACATTCTCTCTGCTCTGCTATGTGCTGTTCCCCAATGGGTTGAACCTCCGGGAAGAGGTGGAAAACAGGAATATTTTCTGCGTGCTGGTGAATCTGGTGCGCGGCGTGGACGCCGCGGTCAATGTGTGCCCGTCGATCCATGTGTCCTCCTCCGTCTCGGTCGCGCTGGTGACAGCCCGGTCAAAGCTGTTTCAGGGGCACAGGGGCCGTCAGGCAGCGATCATCCTGCTGATGATTCTGATCAGCATTTCCACGATGTTTGTGAAGCAGCATTCGGTAATCGATGTGGCCTGCGGCGCGGCCGTAAGCCTCATCCTGTATGTGATCGCCTATCATACAAACTGGCGGCGTCTTTTACGGGGACGGCTGGAAGTGCTTCGCTGATTCCGCCCTTGCAAAGCGCAGGCAGATGCTATATAATAATGAAGAAAATAAGCAGGGGAGCTCGTGAGGCGGGCTGAGAGGGAACAGAGAGTTCCGACCCTTATCAACCTGATTCGGACAATGCCGACGTAGGAAGCAGCCATCATGACATTCCAGAGAGGTATCGGTTCAGGTATCTCTCTTTTTTCGTTTGATCTGGAACGAAGAAACCTGATTTGTTTTCGAAAAACGGATAAGGCAACACAGGGAAGTACACGAAGGAGGCAAAGCATGAAAAGTAATTCCGGAACATCTGTATTTGAAAATGGACTCATCTGGTTTGGCGCGGGCGTATCGATCGCAGAAATCCTCACCGGCACGTATTTTGCCGGGATGGGATTTATGACGGGGCTTGCGGCCATCCTCGCAGGACATGTGATCGGCTGCGTGCTCCTCTTCTGCGCGGGGCTGATCGGAGGACTCGCCCGCCGCAGCGCGATGGAGACGGTGAAAATGAGCTTCGGGCAGAAGGGGAGCTTACTCTTTTCTGTTCTGAACATCCTTCAGCTGGTTGGCTGGACGGCCATCATGATCTATGACGGGGCGCTTGCCGCAAATGGTGTCTGGGACGTGGGCTCATGGTTCTGGTGTCTGGTCATAGGAGCACTGATCTGCCTGTGGATCTTCATCGGGATTCGCAATCTCGGGAAGATCAATACGGTCGCCATGGCGGCGCTGTTCTGTCTGACGATCGTCCTCTGCTTTGTGATCTTCCGCTCGGGAAACATCCGGGAGATATCCGGGGAGGGGATGAGCTTCGGTGCGGCGGTGGAGCTGAGTGTGGCGATGCCTCTGTCGTGGCTGCCGCTGATCAGCGACTATACCAGAGAGGCGAAGGAGCCGGTACGGGCTACCGCAGTCAGTGCCATCGTCTACGGTCTGGTCAGCTGCTGGATGTATGTGATTGGCATGGGCGCGGCGATCTGCACCGGAGAGTCGGACATCGCGCAGATTCTCCTGAAGGCCGGGCTGGGGATCGCCGGGCTGGTCATTATCGTCTTCTCAACTGTCACCACGACCTTCCTTGACGCCTATTCGGCGGGCATTTCCAGCGAATCCGTTTCGGCGAAGCTGAATGGCAAATGGATCGCTCTTGTGGTCGCTGTGATCGGAACCGTCAGCGCCATGCTCTTCCCGATGGATGATATTACCGATTTCCTTTATCTGATCGGTTCGGTCTTCGCGCCGATGATCGCGATACAGATTGCCTCGTATTTTATCTTAAAAGAGGACGTCTCCGGGAAGGATTTCAGTACCCGGAATCTGGTTGTCTGGGTGATCGGATTTGTGCTGTACCGGTGCCTGATGAATGTAGATCTGATTGTGGGAAATACCCTGCCGGATATGGTGCTTACGATCCTGCTCTGCCTGGTCAGTGCGAAGGTGTTGAAAAAGCAGACAAATCGCGTTAGAATGTGATTATCCTGAGAAAGAAGTGGCTTTTCATGGAAGTAATCAGACCTTCATCGGATTTAAGAAATCATCACAGCGAGATATCGAAACTGCACAGAACCCTGGCTGAGGCGGAGGAAGATGCCAGAGCAGGAAGAGTGGCACCCATGCAGGACACATTTGATGAGATCAGAAAATCGTTGGTAGAGACGGAGGCAGAATAAAATGCTCGGAGCGATCATCGGTGACATCGTAGGCTCCGTCTACGAGTTGAACAATATTAAAACAAAGGATTTTCCATTGTTCAGAGAGGACTGCTTTTTTACAGACGATACGGTCCTTACCTGTGCCGTCGCTGAGGCAATCATGGAAGGCGGCGAACGGGATCAGTTCATTGATTCCCTGAAAAAATACGGACGCCTGTATCCGGAGGCCGGGTACAGCCAGACGACCAAAGCATGGCTCCTTTCGGAAAACCGGGAGCCGTATCACAGCTGCGGCAACGGGGCGGCCATGCGCGTCTCGCCCTGCGGGTGGATGATGGACTGCGGTTTTGCGGCACGGACCGGAAGCTTGTCGAAGGTCCTGGAATGGGCGGAACGTTCGGCGGAAGTAACGCATGATCATCCGGAAGGAATCAAAGGAGCCAGGGCGACGGCAGAAGCCATTTTCCTGTGCCGGTTTTATTTCGGCGGGTTCCATATGGACGGTGAGACGCCCATTGACGATGATCCGGTAGAGTGTAAGAAACGTCTCCGGGAACACATCGAAGAAGAATACGGCTATGATCTGAGCAGAACATTAGATGAGATCCGGCCAACGTATCAACTCGATGCGACCTGCCAGAATACCGTGCCGGAGGCCCTCATTGCCTTCCTGGAGAGTACGGACTTTGAGGATGCCATCAGAAATGCCATTTCACTGGGCGGGGACAGCGACACCCTGGCGGCCATTACCGGAAGTATCGCAGAGGCGGCCTACGGCATCCCTATGTGGATGAAGGAAAAAGCCATTTCTTATCTGGATGAACCGCTGCGCGACGTCCTCCGGCGATGGAGGAAATTCTGCATCTGAGGACGGAGATGGCGGAGTATATACACAGTTATCCACAGAAAAATCTCAGAAAGGTTGAAAATCAGCATGAAATATCTCATCATTGTGGACGTACAAAATGATTTTGTTGACGGCGCTCTGGGCACTGCCGAGGCACAGGAAATGCTGCTTCGCCTGCTTGAGAAGGTACGTCAGTTTGACGGAACGCTTCTCGTGACGAAGGATACTCACGGTGCGGACTATCTGGAGACGCAGGAGGGGAGGAAGCTTCCGGTCCCCCACTGTATCCGGGGAACTGACGGCTGGCAGCTCGCGCCCGCTCTGCGCGCCATCCCTGCCGTCCGGAATGCAAAGGTCTACGAGAAGCCCTGCTTCGGCAGCACTGCGCTGGCCGCGGATCTTGCGGCGTGGGACCGCGAGGGCGGCGTTGATGCCGTAGAGCTTGTGGGACTCTGCACGGATATCTGCGTGGTATCGAACGCTCTGCTGCTCAAGGCCGCCATGCCCGAGGTTCCCGTGTCGGTTGATGCGCGCTGCTGCGCAGGAGTGACCCCTCAGGCGCATGAAGCGGCGCTGACCGTCATGAAAAGCTGCCAGATCGCGGTAGAGAGGTAGCAGGTCCACTGGAAACAAGGAGAATGCAGAGATGATATATGTACGGTCATTCAGCAGGGTAAACCCGGAAGACTATGACGAGGTGTGGATGATTGTAAGATCCTGGGAGGAGCCGGATCCTGCCATGCGGCATGTCCCGGAGCTGTCTCCGTCCTGGGAACTTCTGCAGAGATACCTTACCCTGCGGGAGCAGGGCGCGTGGAATTATGAGGCTTTTATGACAGAATATGTCCCGCGGTTTCTCAGAGAATTCCGGGAAAATGCCGCCGTAACGGAACCGCTGCTCACTGAAATCTGCGAGATCAGCGGAGCAGGAAAGGACATCTGCCTGGCATGCTTCTGCGAAGATGAAACGATCTGTCACAGAAGCATCGTCGCAGGCTTCCTGCAGGATAAGGGGATGCAGGTTCAGACGGAGACGGGGAATGATTACAGGAAGCTTGTTAAGCGGTGATTTTATCCCCTGCTATGCGGGTTTACTCCCGGAATTTCGCCCACACCATTCTCACGATTCTGCCAAGTGCGATTGAAAGCGCAATTCCTCCGGCAAAAAGGCAAAGAATGATAAGGGTCCAGTTCGGAGGTCCTAGTGTAACGACAACTTCACAAATAGCATATATCGCTAAGCAGGTAGCGATGAAATTGTAGTTGTCTTTGTTGTTTTCACGATGAAATGGCAATAGTGCGGAGACAACAATCATGATGACTCCGTAAATAAAAAGATCACTTTCGCCCCATACAAACCATTCTCGTAGCAATAACATTTTCAGGCCTCCCCTTTCAGTATCTGATTTTTTGCCGGCAGCATTTCCGAATCTCTTATCTTGATAAAGACAGGATCTATTTGGTGGCATAAATTACCAATCAGGTGAATTGTCGAAAAATACTGGCGGAAGCATGATCAGGAGGAACAAACATGGAATTGGCAGAAGGAATCTTAAACAGAAGAAGTATTCGTAAATTTACGGACAGGCATATAACCGATGAGGAACTCCACACGATACTTCGTGCGGCGATGACAGGACCTACCTGTGCGAACACGCGGGACTGGAGTTTCCTGGTCGTGCGCGATAAAGAGATGCTGGGGAAGATGGCGGACGCCAATGGCAGACCGGCGGAGCCTCTCCGTCACTGTGATGTGGGAATCCTGATCCTTGGCGATCTGGAGCGTGCATTTCCGTATGCGAAGGAGTACTGGGTGATTGATGGCGCGATCGCAGGACAGAACATGTCCCTTGCAGCGGAAGGACTTGGGATCGGCTCTGTGTGGCTTGGAACCTGGCCGCAGATGGACCGCGTGGAGAACCAGAGGAAGCTCTTCTCACTGCCGGATACGGTCATTCCGCACTCGATCATTGCGTTCGGATATCCCGCGGAGGAAAAGACCGGCGCGCATCCGGATTATGAAGAGAGCCGGGTGCATTTCGGGCAGTGGTGACCTGGCAGCCGGAGGTATCCTGGGTGGCATGATATATTGTATGATTCGTGCTGCCCACGGGTGTTAGGTTCCTTACTTAGCGTACGGCCCCGTTCTCACGGGGCCGAAGATTCTCCACTGTCCGTTTTCACATTTGCGCCAGCGGTCGATGTAGCGTCAGCATTACTGTCTTTCCTCACAGATTTTCTTCACGGCGTCCCACGCAGAGTGAACCGCGGTCAGGACGTTTCCGCGCTCGACGCTTTCACCGATGAATTCGACCGGGCAGATCGCTTCGTACGGTTCAGCGACGGGTTTTGTGGGAACCGTGCCCATCGCCATGATCATGGTTTCGCATTCCAGCACCTTCCGGCCTTCCGTGCCCTCCACTGTCACTTTGTTGCCGCGGCAGTCACCCTCGATGGAGATGAGTTTTGTTGCGGGGAGCCATGTCACATCGGAAGCGGCGATCATCTCCCGCAGCACCTGCTCATTCATCGGGAACATGGGCTGCGCCAGGATCTTGTCGACCATCTCGATGACAGTCACAGAGTGTCCCATCTTATCGAAATGCAGAGCCGCCTCGACGCCGACCTGTCCGCCGCCGGCAAGGACGATGTCCTTGCCGATCGGCACCAGATTCTTCAGCGCGTCATAGACGGTATACACATTCGGGCTGTCGAGTCCCGGAATGGAACGCGGCAGGAGCGGCGCGCCCCCGGCGGCCCAGACGATCCGGTCGGGAGCGAATGCTTTCGCGCGTTCCGGCGTCGCTTCGGTGAAATACCGGACGGGTACACCGGCTTTCAGGAGAGCAGTACGGTAGTAATTGCTCAGATTCTGAAGATCTGCCTTGAAGTAAGGCTTGCCCGCGACGAGCGCGTTGCCTCCCAGGTCAGCACCCTTCTCCCAGAGTTCCACCTCACAGCCTGCTTCCTTTGCATAGAGAGCCGCTGAGCATCCGCCGGGGCCGCCGCCGATCACGAGCACGCGGGTCGGTTTCGCAACCTTCGGAATATCGCGGCTTCCGTCCTCATAATTACAGTGAGGATTAATCGCGCAGGTGGGACGTTCGCGTTTCATACATTTATAGATACATCCCTCGTTGCAGGAGATGCAGGGTCGGATGTCATCCGGCCGACCTTCCGCGACCTTCTGCGGCAGATACGGATCCGCCAGCAGGCCGCGTCCGATGACGGCGAAGTCGCAGATGTGGTTGCGAAGCGCGGACTCCGCTTTCGCTGTGTTGGCGAAGCGCCCCTGTGTCAGCACAGGGATATTTACATTCTCGCGTACAATTTTCGCGCTCCGCGATTGTTTGTTCATTTCCTGCAGATCGCTCGGCGGAATGGCGTTGTACCATCTCTCATAGCATCCGGCATCCACATGGAGGCCGTCCGCGCCGTGGCGGACGAGCAGCTGCGTGAGCTCCAGTCCTTCGTCGATCTGGCGGTGCTCCGGATCCTCCGGGAAATAGTGGTCAGGACAGTACTTAACAAGCAGAGGATAGTCGGAACCGCCGACCTCTTTGACGATTGCCATCATCTCTGTCAGAAATCGTGCACGTCCTTCGAGGTCTCCGCCGTATTCGTCCGTGCGCTTATTCCACGCGCGTGTCAGGAACTGGTCGGTCAGATATCCGCCGTAGGCATGGATCTCGATCAGGTCGGCTCCGGCGTCAATCGCTTTTTTGGCTGTCTCGCGGACTCCATCGAGGATAATACCAATCTCTTCCTTCGTCAGCTCGTGGCACGGTACCTGCGGCGCGTGAAGCCAGCTGCACGCCGATGCGCTGATCGGCACCCTGAATCCGCCGGCCGCCGCAGGGCCTCCGATGCGTCCGCAGCCGGGATGGAGCTGCGCGCAGACTTTTGCGCCGTATGCGTGGCATTCATCGCAGATCCGTTTGAAGATCGGTGTTGTGACATCATCGAGAGTCACGGAATTGGAGGTGTCCTCAAAGGCTTTTGTTACCATGATGTTCAATGTAATGATACCGGCGCCGCCTTTCGCGCGCTCGATGAAGTAATCTGCGAAACCGTCGTCAAGATTTTTGACAGTTGTCCCCATCGGAGCCATCATGATGCGGTTCTTGATCTCAAGACGGCCGATTTTACCCGGCTGCATGAGGAGTGATTTTGCCTGTTCCATAAAGATACCTCCTTATCATTCGCTCTTTGTTACGTTTTGTTTCAGGTTATCCTTATTGTAAAATATTTTCTGCCTGGTGGGACAGCATGTGATTGCCTTTCTCTGGGAAAATTTGACCAGATTGTCTTTTTGTGAGTCAAATAAACGGGAATGGGACTTGAGAAATCTGTAACAGGGCAGTAAAATGTTTATAAAGAAGCAGCACAAATGATCTGTGCTGTCCGCATTCTGCGATTCAGTGCTTTGTATGGAGGCGAACGACATGAATCAGACTTTTGGATCGACACTTCAGACACTTCTGAAGATGAATCATTTAAAGGTTGGAAGTCTTGCGTCCAGCCTGGGATACGATATCTCCTATGTAAGCAAATGGATCAGCGGGGCGAAGCTTCCTTCCATGAAAAACAACGACGCGCTGATGAGAAATATTGCCTGCTTTTTCACGGCGAACGCGACGCCGGAGGGGAAAGAGGCCATGGAGGTGCAGTTCTTTCAGGGAATACCCGTGGAGGATGAGCAGGCTCTGGAGAGCGCGCTGGAGGAGCTTCTGTCCCGGGCTTACCGCGGCGGGAAACAGATAAAAGAAGAAAATGCATTTCTGTACAACTGTCTTATCAGGCCGAAGAACTACAACGGCGACAGTGCTTCATTTCTGGAGGAGGGCCTGAAGCAGGCATGCCGGAATCAGAACGGACGTCCGCTCGAGATCATCACGATGGTGCCTTTTCAGATGAACGACAATAAAAATCTGCCGTTTTATGACGAGCTGAACAATGGCTGCCCGAAGACTCGTCCCGTCCGGATCCGTCAGACCGTGTATATGAAGGGGATGCGGGAACATGTGGATGTGTACTGCCGCTGTATCTGTACGTTTATGTGGTATTCGGAGAACGTGACCTACGAGTTTTATGATGTGGATTTTGACACGGATCAGTCTAATTATGCGTTTATCATCAAGGACGGACTGCTGATCCTGAATATGGGCAGCTGCATCACTCCGTTGAAAAATACGCCGATTTGTCTGATGACCAGCGATGAGCAGACGGTTTCCTCCTATTATAATATCATCAGTCATTATCTGCACAGCAGGCAGCAGCTCATCTATAAGATCGACCCTAAGAATGCCTACAACAACAATCTGGTGCTCAGTTTCCTGCTCGGCAAAAACGGGAGATATCTGATCCGGGATATGGCGCCAATCTTCATGAGCAGCAGGATGCTTTGCAATTTGGCGGAGCAGTACATACCGGATCCGGAGACACGGAAAAACTATACCCGTCTGTCCCGGCTTTCTTTTCTGCTCCCCAAACAGGTGATCATCTATAAGGCTGTTTTGATTGACTATATTGTGAGCGGCAGACTCCACATTTTTGGAAAGACCGTCGTTCTCACGCAGGAGGAAAGGGCGGAGCATCTGCACTATATTCTGGACTGCTTCCGGCAGTTTCCGGGAAATGAACTGATCATTCTGGACGATGTCAATCCGATCCTTCAGTTTCAGGATGCGGGTGTGTCGGTATTCTTGAGCGACAGCGCCTGCTTTGCGATCCGGGACGGGGAAGAAAAGGTGGACGGCATGTATCATTTCCGCTCCAAAGAACTTATAGAGTGTTTTAATCAGTTCTTCGATCATCTGGCCGGGGTGCCGGGGGATTATCAGGTGGCAGGAGAAGCCGCCTTCGCCCTGATCGGGCAACTGCTGGAAAATGTAGACTGATGAAATATTCCCGGGGCGAATGGGAATGCAAAAAAGTAAGAGAGGGTGACGGAAATGCAAAGAAAAGAATTATATTATGCGTCCGCCGATCAGCGGACGCAGATTCACGCCCGGGAGTGGCTGCCGGAGGATACCTGGCGCCTGCTCCGTTTTATGAAGCATCAATATCCGGAACTTCCTTATTATATTATGTTGTGGGATTCTCTCTGGGATCGTTCGTTATGCGGGATCTTCTGGCACAGCACCCGGACTGTGCGGATGCGGCTGGCTGGAGAGCAGGATGTCTGAGTAACAGGAGTGTTATTTTTCAGCCAAAGGAGATTCGCAATGGATTCAGACAGGAAAAATATTCTGTATCACTACACAGACTTTGTTGCTCTGGATGGCATACTGAGCAATTCGGAGCTTGTAGAATTGCATATAGCAGTTTCTGTGTGGTGTGAATAATGTCCTCCAGAGGTTCCTGTTTTCCTCCAGCGTACCAGGATGTAAACACGCCTATCAGTCCAGACATTGCAAAAGTGACGGCAGTGTTCATCTGTGGAGTAAATTCATCCAGCTGAAACACAGATAATATCTGTGGCTTCACCATTTCTATGAACTTTACAGAAAAATTTGGGTCTCCGTTAGCACCAAGTAAAAGAACCAACGTATCCACGTCAGACTGCATGAGATCAAGCCCAGTTGTGAAAATTTGCTCCAGTTTGTCTCTTGTAATTTCTCCGCAAATAGAGTGGACACCCGTGTTCAAATCGGAGAGCAATGTGTTTTCTACATCGTCCAAAAGAGCACGAATATCAGGGTAATATTCGTAAAAAGTCGAGCGATTGATGTTTGCTGTCTGCGTAATAGCGGCAACAGAAATTTTCGACAGGCCTTTTTCTGCAAGCAGACGGATAAACGCCTTTCGTATTTGCTCTCTGGTGCGT
>JAJQCL010000013.1:1774-3031 GCA_021202715.1 Lachnospiraceae bacterium | reverse complement strand
AAATGGCACCAGCAGCGAGGACAGCCGTTTTGCCAATGTAGGAAACGTGAGCCGTTCCCAGATTCTCGGGAAGGTATGGTTCTGTGTATCGCCGCTGGAATCGCTGGGATTTGTCCACTGACAGGATGCCGGCGATCGCGCGGAACGATCGATTTTCAAGTGCGGCAGAGTGATGTGACAGCGGCTCATGTCGGTTTACAAACATACATCAACAGAAAGTGAGTGAATATGAATATACAGTGGTATCCAGGCCATATGACAAAGGCGAAGCGCGCCATGGAGGAGAGCCTGCGTCTGATCGATGTGATCATCGAACTGGTGGACGCGCGCGCGCCCTTGAGCAGCCGTAATCCGGACATTGACCGTCTGGGGCGGCAGAAATATCGAATTCTTCTTTTAAATAAGGCTGATCTGGCCGATGAGAGCGCCAATCTTCTCTGGGAGAAATGGTTCACAGCGCAGGGCTGTCATGTCGTGAAGCTGGATGCGCGTTCCGGCAGCGGGATGCGGGCCGTGCAGGAGACGATCCAGGAGGCCTGCCGGGAGAAGATCGAGAGAGACCGGCGCCGGGGCATTCAGAACCGCCCGGTGCGGGCCATGGTGGCCGGGATCCCCAATGTGGGCAAATCGACTTTCATCAATTCCTTCGCCCGGAAATCCTGCACGAAAACGGGCAATAAACCCGGCGTGACCAAGGGAAACCAGTGGATCCGTCTGAACCGGAATGTGGAGCTTCTGGACACGCCGGGTATTCTCTGGCCTAAATTCGAGGACGCACAGGTCGCCACACGGCTGGCTCTGATCGGCTCGATCAATGACAATGTGTTAAACCGCGAGGAGCTGGCCGCGGAGGGACTGCGCTTTATGCAGGATCATTATCCGGAAGCACTGGCGGGCCGCTATGAAGGCGCAGAGATGGGAGGCGAGCCCTGGGAGGCGCTGGCCTCGCTGGCCGTTCTGCGGCAGTGCCTGAAGAGGGGTGGAGAGCCGGATACGGAGAAGGCGGCGGCGCTCTTCCTCGAGGATCTGCGCAGCGGCAGACTGGGGCGTATCACGCTGGAGACGCCGCCGGAGGAGACTTAAGATGGCAAAACGAAGAACTCCGGAGTCGGAGCATGAGAGATTGTCTTCCATGCGGGAGTATGAGAGAAAATATGCGGCCGCCGGTCTGATCGGCGGCGTGGACGAGGCGGGCCGGGGGCCGCTGGCGGGGCCGGTGGTGGCGGCCTGCGTGATTCTGCCGCCGGACTGTGACAT
>JAJQCL010000013.1:0-1764 GCA_021202715.1 Lachnospiraceae bacterium | reverse complement strand
TCTTCTATCTGGATGATTCCAAGAAGGTGACAGAGCGACGGCGCGAGCTACTCTATGACGAGATCTGTGAGAAAGCAGTCTCCTACGGTATCGGCATGGTGGGACCGGAGGTGATCGATGAGATCAACATTCTTCAGGCGACGTATCAGGCCATGCGGGAGGCTATCGCGCAGATGAATCCCGCGCCGGAGCTTCTTCTCAACGACGCGGTGACCATCCCGGGCGTTGATATCCCTCAGGTTCCTCTCATCCATGGGGACGCCCTGAGCGTGTCCATCGCCGCGGCCAGTATCCTCGCCAAGGTGACCAGGGACCGGTACATGCGGGCGGCAGACTCCATTTATCCAGAATATGGTTTCGCCGGGCACAAGGGATATGGGACGAAGGCTCACAGTGAGGCCATTTTGACGTACGGTCCCTGTCCCCTTCATCGCCGTACCTTCCTGCGCAAGCTGCTGGGAGAGTGTGATGCGTGAGACAAACCGCCGTCAGATCGGCGGCCAGTATGAGGAGCTGGCGGCCCGTTTCCTGGAGGAGAGAGGCTACCGGATCCTTGAGAGAAATTATCGCTGCCGTTCCGGGGAGATTGATCTGATCGCAGCCCGGGGCAGAACGCTGGCTTTCGTTGAGGTCAAATACCGGGCCAGCGGCTCCTGCGGGACGCCGGAGGAGGCAGTAAACGCAGCGAAGCAGCGGCGTATCTGGCGGGTGGCGCAGGTGTACATGACGGCGCATCCCGAGGCCTGGGAGCGGGACTGCCGCTTCGATGTGGCGGCGTTTCGGGCGGATGGCAGTCTGCAATACTATGAGGGTGCTTTCGGTGGAATGTAGGCCGGTGAAAAAAACAGTTGATTCTGCCGGGGAAAACGGGTAAGATAGTTCCCCGGGAGTGATACATGATGAATGAGAAACAGGATTTTACGCAGGGAAATATCTTAACGAAGCTGGTCCGCTTTATGTTCCCGATTCTGGGAGCGCTGGTGCTGCAGGCTATGTACAGCGCGGTGGATCTGATGATCGTGGGGCGTTTTGGCACGACGGCGGGCATCTCCGGCGTGTCCACGGGCAGCAGTATCATGAGCCTGGTGACTTTCACGCTGGCGGCGCTGACGACCGGCGTCACGGTGCGCATCGGGTTTTATCTGGGGCAGAGGAAGGAGGAGCGCATCGGGCCGCTTCTCGGTGGAGCGATCTGCTTCTTTTTTGTGTTGGGACTGATCCTGACCGTCGTGCTGCTGATCTTTGCCCGGCCGCTGGCCGTGCTGATGCAGACTCCGGAGGCGGCGCTTGACCTGACGGTTACCTATGTCCGTATCTGCGGGGGCGGCTTTATCTTCGTTATATTCTATAATTTTATCAGCAGTATTTTCCGGGGACTGGGAGACTCGAAGCTGCCGCTGCTCTTCGTGACCATTGCCTGTGTCGTCAACATCGCGGGCGATCTGATTCTGGTGGCCGGGCTGCATATGAACGTGGCCGGTGCGGCTATCGCGACGATTGCGGCGCAGGCGGTCAGTGTCGTGCTGTCCTTGCTGATTATCCGCAAAAAAGAATTGCCGTTTACACTGAAAAGAGAGGATTTCCGTTTCTCCCATGAGGTGACGCGTTTCGTGCAGGTGGGTGCGCCGCTGGCGCTGCAGGAGCTGCTGACCAACCTGACCTTCCTGGCGCTCTGTGCCTTTATCAACCGTCTGGGTCTGGAGAGCTCCTCCGGCTACGGCATCGGTCAGAAGGTTCAGTCTTTCGTCATGCTGGTGCCTTCCT
>JAJQCL010000229.1 GCA_021202715.1 Lachnospiraceae bacterium | reverse complement strand
CTATCGCCCGGAGCTGAATGCCGCCACCATGCTCGGTCAGTCCAAGACCGTGTTCCAGGCGGAGATCGATATCGCGGAGCTGGCGGATTTCCTCCGCTTCGGCGTCTGGTCGGCACAGGAGATCTTCAAAGATCAGCCTGCCAGCTCGGACGGCGTATGGAACCGGCAGGATTATCGTCCGCTGGACGGTTTCATCTGCGCGATTTCCCCGTTTAACTTCACGTCCATCGGCGGCAATCTGCCCACCGCTCCGGTCATCATGGGCAATGTCTCCCTGTGGAAGCCTTCCCGCACGGCCGTGCTGGCGAACTATTATTATATGAAGCTTCTGATGCAGTGCGGTCTTCCCGCCGGAGTAATTAATTTCGTGCCCTGCACGGGAACCGACATGTCCAAATATGTTGTCAGCCATCCGAAGATGGCCGGGTTCCATTTCACCGGTTCGACTGCTGTCTTCCAGAGCGTCTGGAAGCAGGTGGGTGAGAACATTGCCAGCTACGCCAATTATCCCCGTCTCGTGGGCGAGACCGGCGGCAAGGACTTTATCTTCGCGCATGCTTCGGCCGACGTGGAGAAGCTGGTCGCGGCTCTCATCCGCGGTTCCTTCGAGTATCAGGGCCAGAAATGCTCGGCCTGCTCCCGCGCCTTTATTCCCGCCAGCCTGTGGCCGGAGGTAGAGAAGCAGCTGAAGGAGAAGGTGGCCGCTCTGAAGGTGGGCGACGTGCAGGAATTCGATACCTTCATGGCTGCCGTCATCGATCAGGCCTCCTTCAACACCTGCAAGGCCTATCTGGACCGCGCCATCGCCTCCCCCGAGTGCGAGATCGTAACGGGCGGGACATACGACGACAGCAAGGGCTGGTTCGTGCAGCCCACGGTGATCCGCTGCATGGATCCTCACTATGAGTCCATGGTCAAGGAGATCTTCGGACCGATCGTGTCCGTTTACGTATATGACGACGACAAGCTGGATGAGACGCTGGAGATCTGCGACAAGGCTTCACCCTATGCCCTGACCGGCGCGATCTTCGCCCAGGACCGCCAGGCGATTGTCAAGATGGAGCACGCTCTGCGCAACGCCAGCGGTAACTTCTACATCAACGACAAGTGCACCGGTGCGGTCGTGGGACAGCAGCCGTTCGGCGGCGCCCGCGCTTCGGGCACCAACGACAAGGCCGGCACCAGCCTCAACATGATCCGCTGGGTCAGTGCCCACAGCGTCAAGGAGTCCTTCAGCCCCTCCGCGGCCATCAACTATCCTTACATGGTCGAGGCATAAGCAACGTTTTGCAGGAAAATAGTAAAATGTCCCCGCCCTGGTCACATGGAAGACCGGGGCGGGGATTTTTCCTCTATGAAACGAAATCTTGTGTTTGAAAGATTGCGTCAGGTTTGATCTGTGTTATAATGAAATCCCCGGTTACGATGGGATATGAATCACGAGGAGGCCTGAATCATGCTGTTTATAGAATACCCCAGATGCTCTACCTGCAAAAAAGCGAAGAAATGGCTGGATGGACACGGAATCTTATATAAAGAACTGAAGCTGAAGGACAGGCTGCCGCTGATGAGCGAAGAAGAGCAGTTACAGTTACTGGCTTCAAACGGTATGCTGGTGAAGAGGCCGGTCGTCGTAGACGGAGATACGGTGACGACAGGGTTTAAGGAAGCTGAATGGGAAGAAAAATACGTGATGAATAAGGCTGCGGAGGACAGATCGTGAAGAAGGATCCGTTTCAGGAATATATTAAGGAAGTTGAGCCAGATAAAAAGGAGAAGGGATATGCGTGGTACACAGCAATCGGTCTGCAGGCTGTGGATGAATTAAAAACATCTGAGTACCTGCTGCATACTGCCATCCGAAATATCGAGGGTGAAATATCTTTTGAAGAAGCTGATGCACTGCTGCAGACTTATTATGAAGAGAATCCCGCGCACGATGCAGGAGATCGTACCGAGGAGGCGGATAAGGTTTCGGCGCGGATCGCGGCCCTGTTGTCTGAACGGGCGTTTAGCTTTACGCCGAATGAATATATTTCCATCCACAGAAAGCTGTTTGCCGGTATTTATTCTCATGCGGGATGTATTCGTGATTACAATATTACAAAGAAGGAATGGGTGCTGAATGGAGCGACCGTCCTTTATGGAAGTGCGACGGAACTGCGTGCAACGCTGGAGTATGACTTCTCTGAGGAAAAGACGTTTTCATATCGGAATCTTTCTATGGATGAAGTGATTCATCATCTGGCAGTGTTCATATCCAGATTGTGGCAAATCCATATATTTTGCGAGGGGAATACCAGAACAACGGCTGTTTTTTTTATCAAATACCTTCGTTCCCTGGGTTTTACGGCAGAGAACGATATCTTTGCTGAAAATGCATGGTATTTTAGAAACGCACTGGTCAGGGCAAATTATAATGACCTGAAAAATGGGATTCATGAAACAACAGAATACCTGGAGGTGTTTTTGCGCAACCTTCTGTTGGGTGAGGATCATCCTCTTCATAATCGAACGATGCATATCAGTGACGCTTTTACGACATCTCGGGAAGTGAATATTGAAAGTCGAAAAGTGAATAAAGAGGATAACAAAGCGCACATTGAGAACAAAAAAGCGAACATTGAAAGCCGGATTGAAACGGAAAAAGTGAACATTGAAAGTCAGTTTACTCCCCGAACAGCCGCTCATGTCCGGAATCTTTGGGCTGCGTTGGGCTCTCAACGTATATTTGGCAGATCAGATGTTCAGCGGATCCTTGGATTGAAGCCGACAAGATGCTCCGGCCTTCTTCGTGAGATGGTGCGGCAAGGTGTGATCGAGCCGGTGGCCGGTCATGGAAAAGGAAAGTATCGTTTCGTATAATTGTCTCACAACTCACGAAACTGACTTTAGATAAAACACAATTTTTTCAAAAAAACCGCTTGACATTTACGGGGCGTCGCGCTATACTAATCAGGCATCGAGGCGTGGCTCAGCTTGGTAGAGCGCTGCGTTCGGGACGCAGAGGTCGCAGGTTCAAATCCTGTCGCCTCGAGTTGATCACCACATGGTTCGTTGGTCAAGGGGTTAAGACGCCGCCCTCTCACGGCGGAAACAGGGGTT
>JAJQCL010000049.1 GCA_021202715.1 Lachnospiraceae bacterium | reverse complement strand
TTCTTCTCCTCGCCCCGGGACAATCTCAGGATATTCTCCGGAGACGCCAGGGCAATTTTTATCGCATCAAACACGTACGGCTGATATGTCTCTTCATTCACAGCGGGCATGTTCGATCTCCTTTCTAGTTGTCATAATCGCCGTCATCCAGCGCATCCTCATCAATGTCCATGGTATCCCCGTAATCCGGCAGCTCCGCATCCTCGTCGATGTCCACTTCCGCATCCGCGTCCGCCGCCTGATCGGTCTCGGAGGCTACCAGCTCACCATTGGAGAATTCCTGTTCCTGATAGCCGTAGGAACCGTAATCCTCTTTCTTCTGATGATGATAATCCCGGTCGCCCTCGATCACCGAGCGGAAATCTCTCTCGGCATAGTCCACGTTCTCGCGAACCTCCACCTCGTTGCCGTTCTCATCCAGCAGCGTCACGTCCAGAGCCAGAGCCTGCATCTCCTTCAGCAGAACCTTGAAGGATTCCGGCACACCCGGCGTCGGGATATTGGTCCCCTTGATGATGGCTTCATAGGTCTTGACACGACCCACCACATCATCGGACTTCACCGTCAGAATCTCCTGCAGCGTATACGCGGCGCCGTAGGCCTCCAGCGCCCAGACCTCCATCTCGCCGAAACGCTGTCCGCCGAACTGAGCCTTGCCGCCCAGAGGCTGCTGCGTCACCAGCGAGTAAGGGCCAGTAGAACGGGCGTGGATCTTGTCGTCCACCAGATGATGGAGCTTCAGGTAGTGCATGTGGCCGATCGTGACCTCGCTGTCGAATTCCTCGCCAGTCCGACCGTCGCGCAGCTGTACCTTCCCCTCCCGGGTAATGGGAACGCCCTTCCAAACCGCGCGGTGTTCCAGGTGGCTCCCCAGATATTCCATAACCTCCGGCTTCACCTTGCCGGTGTACTTTGCTTCAAAATCTTCCCACTCTGTGTTGACATAGTCGTTGGCCAGCTCCAGAGTGTCCATGATATCCGTTTCCTTCGCGCCGTCAAACACCGGCGTGATGACCTTGAATCCCAGCGCGGCGGAAGCCAGGCTCAGATGCGTCTCCAGCACCTGTCCGATGTTCATACGGGAAGGCACGCCCAGAGGATTCAGTACGATGTCCAGCGGACGGCCGTTGGGCAGATACGGCATATCCTCCACGGGCAGAACCCGGGAGACCACACCCTTATTTCCGTGACGACCGGCCATCTTATCGCCCACAGAGATCTTTCTCTTCTGCGCGATGTAGATGCGCACGGTCTCGTTGACGCCGGGCGCCAGCTCGTCGCCGTTCTCCCGCGTAAAGACCTTGGCATCGATGATGATGCCGTAGGCGCCGTGAGGCACCTTCAGCGAAGTATCACGCACCTCCCGGGCCTTCTCGCCGAAAATCGCCCGCAGCAGGCGTTCCTCGGCCGTCAGCTCCGTCTCTCCCTTCGGAGTGACCTTCCCCACCAGGATATCGCCGGCCCGCACCTCGGCGCCGATACGGATGATGCCTCTCTCATCCAGATCCTTCAGCGAGTCGTCGCCGACACCGGGCACATCCCGCGTGATCTCCTCCGGTCCGAGCTTGGTATCACGGGCCTCCGCCTCGTATTCCTCAATATGAATGGACGTATACACATCGTCCTGCACCAGACGCTCGCTGAGCAGGACCGCGTCCTCGTAGTTATATCCTTCCCAGGTCATGAATCCGATCAGCGGATTCTTGCCCAGTCCGATCTCTCCCATGTAGGTGGAGGGGCCGTCTGCAAGGACCTCTCCCTGCTCCACGACCTGTCCCTTGTCCACGATCGGCTTCTGGTTGTAGCAGTTGCTCTGGTTGCTTCGCTTGAACTTGGTCAGATGGTAGTTGTCACGCTGTCCATCCTCGCACTTCACCGTGATATCCGTTGCAGAGACACGCTCCACGACACCGGCGTTTTTCGCCACAACGCAGACGCCGGAGTCAACCGCTGCCTTGGCCTCCATCCCGGTGCCCACCACGGCGGAGTCGGTGATCATCAGCGGCACAGCCTGCCGCTGCATGTTGGAACCCATCAGAGCCCGGTTGGCGTCGTCGTTCTCCAGGAAGGGGATCATGGAGGTGGCAACGGAAAATACCATCTTCGGCGACACGTCCATCAGATCGATGCGGCTGCGGTCGAATTCGGAGGTCTCCTCCCGGAAACGACCGGCTACATTATTTCTGACGAAATGCCCTTCCTCATCCAGCGGAGAGTTGGCCTGCGCCACATAATAATTATCTTCCTCATCGGCGGTCAGATAGACGACCTCCTCGGTAACGCGGGGATTCTTCGGGTCGCTCTTGTCCACCACCCGGTAAGGCGCCTCCACGAAGCCGTACTCATTCACGCGGGCGTACGGGGCCAGCGAGTTAATCAGTCCGATGTTGGGACCCTCGGGCGTCTCGATCGGGCACATCCTCCCGTAATGGGTATAGTGCACATCACGCACCTCGAATCCGGCCCGGTCACGGGACAAACCGCCGGGGCCCAGTGCGGACAAACGCCGCTTATGGGTCAGCTCCGCCAGCGGATTGTTCTGATCCATGAACTGGGACAGCTGAGAACTTCCGAAGAATTCCTTCACCGCGGCCGTCACCGGCTTGATATTGATCAGAGACTGCGGCGTGATCGTCTCCTGATCCTGCGTCGTCATTCTCTCGCGCACCACTCTCTCCATACGAGAGAGGCCGATGCGGTACTGATTCTGCAGCAGCTCGCCGACTGCGCGGATCCGCCGGTTCCCCAGATGGTCGATATCATCCGAATTGCCGACTCCGGCCGAAAGGTGCATGCAGTAATTGATGCTGGCGAAAATATCCTCCCGGGTGATATGCTTGGGCACCAGATTCGCCACGTTCCGGCGAATGGCCCGAAGCAGCTCTTCACGCTCCGGAAATTCCTCCATCAGCCGTTTCAGCTCCGGGTAAAACACGTCTTCGTGGATTCCCAGATCCAGTGGATCACAATCCACATGGGTCGACAGATCCACCATCATATTGGAGAGGACCTTGATCTTGCGCTCCTCATTCTCCATCTGCACATAGACATAGGGTATTCCGGCATTCTGGATCTCGGTCGCTTTCTCCTTGCTCACGACCGTTCCCGCCTCCGCGAGGACCTCCCCGGTCTCCGCGTCGACAACATCCTCCGCCAGCGTCCGACCGGCGATGCGGTTCCGGAAATGGAGCTTCTTATTGAACTTATACCGACCCACCTTGGCCAGATCGTAGCGGCGGGCATCGAAGAACATGCTCTCCAGAAGGCTCCGCGCATTGTCCACATACAGCGGCTCGCCGGGACGGATCTTCTTATACAAATCCAGCAGACCTTCATCGGCATTCGTCGCCGTGTCCTTCCCCAGACTGGCCAGAAGCATCGGTTCCTCGCCGAACATTTCCAGGATCTCCGCGTTGGTGCCGACACCCAGGGCACGGATCAGCACCGTGACCGGCACCTTGCGGGTCCGGTCCACACGCACATAAAAAATATCGTTCGAATCCGTCTCATACTCCAGCCAGGCGCCGCGGTTGGGGATCACGGTGCAGGAATACAGCTTCTTCCCCAGCTTATCGTGGGAAACGCCGTAATAGATGCCCGGGGAGCGAACCAGCTGACTGACGATGACGCGCTCCGCGCCATTGATCACGAAGGAGCCCGTGTCGGTCATCAGCGGCAGATCGCCCATGAAGATCTCATGCTCGTTGATCTCACCGGATTCTTCATTAATTAAACGTACTTTCACTTTCAGAGGGGCGGCCAGGGTCGCATCTCTCTCCTTGCACTCCTCTATGGAGTACTTCACCTCATCCCGGCACAAGGTAAAGTCGACGAACTCAAGACTCAGGTGACCGCTGAAATCGGAAATGGGGGAGATATCGTTAAAGACCTCCTTCAGCCCTTCACTGAGAAACCATTGGTAGGAATCCTTCTGGATCTCGATCAGATTCGGCATCTCCAGCACTTCTTTTTGTCTTGAGTAGCTCATTCTCATGCCTTTGCCGGACGGGACCGGGCGCATTCTGCAATTCTCCATAGACGTTTCACCCCTATTTAAAAGATAATGATGATACAGGGGCAAAGACATCTGCCCCCCTGATCTCACGCATTTCCTCGCACCCAGCGTCATTCGCATCGTCTTCCCAGGATGAAAGTTAGGCATATGACACCACAATAGTGCAAACTTCATACTAGCAAAAAAATGTCAAGCTGTCAATCGCTTTTCATCATTTTTTTTGCATTTCTGGGCATTTTTGCTACTTTTCCCTTGCATCCAGGTTCTGCAAATGATATAATAATCCAGTGTGTGTCAAAATACAGGATGTGGTTCACGCGACGGATCGCAGCCGTCACACCAGATGAAACCCAGGAGGAAGCCATATGTTTTTAAGAATCGTGTTAGGAATTCTCATCGTTGCCGCCATCGTCCTTGTCGTCCTGTACTTCCTCGGGCGAAGGATGCAGAAAAGGCAGGCGGCGGCGCAGGAGCAGGTGGAGGCCATGAAGCAGACCGTCTCCATGCTGATCATCGACAAGAAGATCATGCGTCTGAAGGATTCCGGTCTCCCTCAGGCCGCGATCGACCAGACGCCCAAATATATGCGTCGGAGTAAGATGCCCATCGTCAAGGCCAAGGTCGGCCCCCGTATCATGACGCTCTACGCGGATCGGGATGTGTGGGACGTGCTTCCCGTCAAAGCGGAAGTGAAGGTCGAGCTCTCCGGTATCTACATCACCGCCATCAAGAGCGTACGGGGCGGCACGATCCAGAAGCCCGAAAAGAAGAAGGGCCTCGTAGCCCGGGCGCGGGCGATGGTCTCCGGGAAGAAATAATACCAACACACCAGAGAAGCCGAAAAAATCAACGAAAATCAACGAGAAAAACAACGCGCTGCGGGACAGGCTGAAACAGTCCCTCAGCGCGTTGTTTTTCTCTTTTCGTGATCCGGGGGACATCTGTTTCAGTCTGTCCCGCACCATGGTTCTCTTCTCCCGTTTCTCAGACAATATTCTCAGCTGCGCAGCGAAAAGCTGCCGTCCGCGCATTTCGGCTGGACCCGGACATGAAGCCGGTTTTCCGAAGCGTGTTCGTAATTGATCTCCAGCCCATATTCTATGTCCAGGTTCACTTCTCCCCCGCTCTCTTCCATCTGAATCCGGTTCGTGTGGATGCCCAGCGCCAGCACGCCGAACGGCGTGCTGTAATGGCTCTGTGTGTGTTTTCCTTCCTCAAAACGCATCTCGGTGCTGATGATCCCGTTCTTGCGCAGGCTTACATGATCCGGCGAGATCTTGATAATGTTTTTCACGGGCTCCGGGTATTCCTCCATCATTTCCTCATACAGAAGATAATGTTTGCCATTCCGCAGGTAATACTGGCCCGGGGAAATGATGTCCACGTTGTCCTTTTCCTTCGCGTCTTCTCCTGTAAAGAGAACCCCGCTGACTGTGATCAGTACTTCTCTGTCCACGCTTCTTCCTCCCGCGTCACTGTCTGTCTCTGATGTCCGCATCATCAGAACGCCTCAATATCTACCACCTGCGTCTTCCGGATATCGTAGGGCAGGATCGAGTTAGCGAAGATCTCGAATTTCTCCGCGCCGTCGCTGACATAAAATTCATGATGAACCGTCTCTCCCTCCGGCACAGGGTCGGCCAGCAGATGCTTCTCCTGCAGAAGCTCCCGCAGACTGACCGCCGTCTCATAGGCTGGATTCACCAGCTGCACCGAAATGCCCATGCAGCGCCCGATCAGGGAGCGCAGCAACGGATAATGCGTGCAGCCCAGAATCAGCGTATCGATGTCCTGTTTCTTCAGTTCATCCAGATAGCGGTTGGCAATCTCCTCCGTCACATGATCGTGAAGCATTCCTTCCTCCACCAGCGGCACGAAGAGCGGACAGGCCTTGCCGTAGACCGCCAGATCCGGATTCAGGCTCAGGATATAGCGTGTATACATGCCGCTGCGGATGGTGGCGTCGGTGGCGATGACGCCGATGCGGCCGTTCTCCGTAGCCGCCACGGCGGTCCGGGCCCCTGGCTTCACTACGCCGATGATCGGAATGTGAATTTCCCGCTCGATCGTCTCCAGTGCGTAGGCGCTGGCGGTATTGCAGGCCACCACGATGGCCTTCACATCCCTGGTCTCCAGGAAACGCACGATCTGACGCACGAAGCGGATGATCGTAAACTGAGATTTGCTTCCGTAAGGAACGCGGGCGGTATCTCCGAAATAAATGATTTTCTCGTCAGGGATCTGACGCATGATCTCCCGGGCCACGGTCAGACCGCCGACGCCGGAATCAAAGACCCCGATGGGTGCCTGATTGCTCATCTTCCTCTCCCTTTTCTATCGCGCATACGCCGACTGAATCAGCTTCTCAACCAGCTCTTCTTCGGGAACCCCCCGCTCCTCCCAGAGCATCGGATACATGCTGATCGAAGTGAATCCGGGCAGCGTGTTGATCTCATTGAACACCACGCGGTTTGTCCCGTTTTCCAGAAAGAAATCCACGCGGGCCAGCCCCCGGCCATCCACCGCGCGGAAGATGTCTTCGGCAGCCCGGCGAATCTCCTCTTCCTTGCCCGCGGGAAGTTCCGGGGAGAGCACCGTGCGGGAGTCGGCGTTGTTGTATTTGGCGTCATAATCATAGAACTCTGCCGCAGCGAGGATCTCACCGACGCCGGACGCTCTGGTTCCGTCCGCATCCTGGAGTACGGCACATTCCAGCTCCCGCCCGACGATGGTCTCCTCGACAAGGATCCGGCCATCCTCCGCGGCGGCTACCCGCAGCGCCTGCGCCAGCTCCTTCCGGCTCCGCGCCTTGGAGACGCCGCGCGAGGAACCGGCGTTGGAAGGCTTCACGAACACCGGGTAAGCCAGGGATTCTTCCACCCGGGCCGTCACCGCTTCCATGTCGGCCAGCTCCTGACGGAGCACCGGCACATACCGTGCCTGGACAATCCCCAGCGGTTCGACGAGCCTCTTTGTCGTGAGTTTATCCATGGACACTGCCGACGAGAGAACGCCGCAGCCCACATAGGGGATCCCGGCCAGCTCCAGGATGCCCTGAATCGTGCCGTCCTCCCCGTAGAGGCCGTGAAGCACCGGAAAGACCACGTCCGCCTTTCGCAGTGTCACCCGCTCCCCGTCCAGAAGCAGAACCCCGCCCATGGAGGCATCCGGAGAGAGGATCGCGCCCACGGAGCTCTTCTGCCAGTCTCCGGAGACGATACTCTTCTCATCCTCCACATACAGCCAGCGGCCTTCCTTTGTAATGCCGATCAGAAGCACATCATACCGGCTGCGATCGATCTTTGCGATCACCGTACGCACCGAGACACAGGACACTTCATGCTCGGAGGACTGGCCTCCAAACAGAACAACGACTGTTTTCTTTTCCATATTTACCTATCCTCATCGCTTTTCTTTCCAGATTCCCTGTTAGTTTACTTCACCTCTCTGAATAATTCAACCAATTCAGGAAAATACTTCATTAACATCCCCTGAACGCAGGGTTCTCCGGCCGCGACACGGCGTCAGAAACTACACCGGCGCCGCCGAAATGCAGCCGGGAACAAACGATCGAAAGGAAATGAACGATGTACAGGAATCCTTACCAAAAAAGAGAGCCTCTTCCGAAGCTCTCTACCAGACATCTGATGATGCGCCGCCTGCGCGCCTGTCTGCTGGCGCTGCTCTCCGCCAGCCTGATTCTGCTCTATTGCGCCGATACCTGGCTACAGGATGCGCGGGTCGCGCCTCTGGCGGACCAGGTGCTGCGCCTGCATATTCTGGCCGACAGTGACAGCGAGGAAGATCAGGCCAACAAGCTGCTGGTGCGCGACGCCGTGCTGGCCCTCTTCGCGGAGAGCCTGTCGGCCGACACGGATCGGAAGACGGCGGAAGCCTGGGCCGTGCAGCATACGGCTCTGATCTGTGAGACGGCCACGGAAGTCCTGCAGGCCCAGGGCTGTGAGGACTCCGTGACGCTGACCGTTTCCGACAGCTATTTTCCCACCCGCATCTACGGCAGCCAGGTCTTTCCCTGCGGCACCTACCGCGCCCTGCGGATCATCATCGGCAGCGGTTCCGGCCACAACTGGTGGTGTGTTCTGGCGCCGGGCCTGTGTCTGGATACCTGCAGCACCTGGATCCCGGAGGCCGACAGCGCCTCCGAAGAAAATGCTTCTGCCCCGGAAGCTGCCGTGAAGCAGAGCGCGGAGGAAGACATCCAGGTTCGATGGTGGATCGCCGACTTCGTGCAGGCACTCCTTCCATAGGAAAAGCTGCCGCACCGATGACACGGCTTTGGTCCCATGCGGGTAGCGAATCGTTGGATGCTCCTCCTTCCACAGGAAAAGCTGCCGCACCGATGCGGCAGCTTTTCCTGCAGGAATCCACGATTCAATTTTCAGGAGAACCTCGTGTTAGCAGGTCTCCGGCTCCGGATACTCCACGCCGAAGGTCTCCACCGTCATCGACTGGATGATCTCCGGCTCCAGCGGCCGATCCGAATAATCCGTGGCCGTCGCGGCGATCCGGTTTACCACGTCCATCCCCTCTGTCACCGCACCGAAGGCGGCATACTGCCCGTCCAGATGGGGGGACGTCTTGTGCATGATAAAGAACTGGGAGCCCGCCGAATTGGGGGACATGGCGCGGGCCATGGAAAGGACGCCGGGCGTATGCTTCAGCTGGTTCACGAAACCATTGCGGGCGAATTCCCCGCGGATGCAGTAGCCGGGGCCTCCCATGCCGGTGCCGTCCGGGCAGCCGCCCTGGATCATAAAGCCCTCAATGACCCGGTGAAAGATCAGGCCATCGTAAAAACCCTGGCGCACCAGGCTGATGAAATTATTGACGGTGTTCGGAGCGATCTCCGGATAAAGCTCGGCCTTCATGACCTCGCCGCTCTCCATCGTGATCGTGACAATCGGATTCTGTGCCATAACGATATTCTCCTGTTTATAATAATCATTTGCCGCCATCTGTCATCGCGCCTCCGGCAGACGACCCATCCGGCGATTCCCGCTGCCTTCCTGCGCACCGATCACAAACGGCGTGCTGCTGTTCCTATAGTAAGCCATTTCCCAATGGCTGTCAAGGAGCGGACCGTTCAGAGAGTTCCCGAAATTTTCCCTCCCGCGTCTTCAAAAAGAGGATCCGTTGAAAAAGAAAATCCCCCGCAAAGCCAAAAATATGATACAATGTTCGGGACATTGCACCTGTGCACCTTTGTTTTCGGCGTCTGTTGCCGAAAACTGCTGCGCGCGTGCTCATCGTACACGAATCTATGATACACCGAGGAGAACGCATCATGCCGGTTTTTGACTTTAACCATACGCCAGACACCCCCGCCGCCGCTTCCGCTTCCTGCACCTATACGGTCTTCTATTCAAATGAAGACAGTGCCAGCCCCGCGAAGCCCATGTTAATTCTGGACAACCAGGCCCGGACCTGGGCGCACCATTCCTGCGGCGTTTTTACCAATCCCAAGGATCAGACCGCTTTTGAATTCGAGGTAGAGGAAGGGAACCGCACGGCCGATATCCTGCGGATCGATGCCCGCTTCGTCAGCCTGCTCCGCTGGCTGGGGGAGAACCGCATCCATGTGCGTCTCTCCGGTGAGAACCGGCCGGAGGGCTATGCCGTCTACCGGATCCGGGAGATTGCCTTTGTCGGCGGCGGCAAGCTCTCCGCCGAGGATGGTTTCCTGCAGTTTATGATCGAGCGACTCCTGGCCAGCAGCGCGCCGCCGCAGGAAGAGACCGATGAGGAGGAAGCTGCCGGCGGCGACGATATGAAGCTGACCAGTCTCCAGAGCATCACCGATTTCATGACCTGTGCCGGCCGCACCATGCCCGACAACATCCGCCTCTGGGCGAGACGGAACCTGGCGGTCGCCCGCTCCCACGAGGTCTCGCCGGAGGAACGCCGCCACGCGCAGCGCGCCCTCTCCACGATGATGAACATTCAATGGAAGAATAACTATTTTGAAGCCATCGATCCCACCGAGGCGCGCCGCATTCTGGACGAGGAGCTCTACGGCATGGAGAAGGTGAAGCAGCGGATCATCGAGACGGTCATCCAGATCAACCGCACGCACACGCTCCCGGCCTACGGTCTCCTTCTGGTCGGCCCGGCCGGGACCGGCAAATCGCAGATTGCCTATGCGGTGGCGCGCATCCTCAAGCTGCCCTGGACGACGCTGGATATGAGCTCGATCCACGACCCGGAACAGCTCACCGGCAGCTCGCGGATCTACACCAACGCCAAGCCCGGCATCATCATGGAGGCTTTCGCGATGGCCGGTGAGTCCAACCTCGTGTTCATCATCAACGAGCTGGACAAGGCTTCGGCCGGCAAGGGAAACGGCAACCCGGCCGACGTCCTCCTGACCCTTCTGGACAACCTCGGTTTCACGGACAACTACATCGAGTGCACCATCCCCACCGGGGGCGTCTATCCCATCGCCACAGCCAACGACAAAAGCCAGATCAGCGCGCCGCTGATGTCCCGCTTTGCCGTAATCGACATTCCGGACTACACACTGGAGGAGAAGAAGATCATCTTCGCCCGTTTCGCCCTGCCGAAGGTACTGAAAAGAATGGGCGTCCGTCCGGACGAATGCATCGTACCGGAGGACGCCCTGCAGGCGGTCGCTGAATTGTACCAGAATACGACCGGAATCCGCGATCTGGAGCAGGCGGCGGAGCATCTGGCCGCCAATGCCCTCTACCAGATCGAGGTCAATCATCTCACGCAGGTCGTCTTCACGCCGGAAAGCGTGCGGGAGTTACTGGCGTAGCCCGCCTCCTGTTTTTCTCAGATTGTTCATCGGGCAGGAGGCGGCTTGTCGCCTCCTGCCCGCTTGCGCGGGCTGCGTCCGGCGCCAGCCGGATAAACTCCTTACGCAGCCCTGCGCATTTAAAATACCGTGCAGGCCCAGAAAAAAGCTCCGCGCGGTGCTTTTTCATTTCATTTTCTGGCTGCTTCCAGCTGCTTTTGCTCACGCCCCAGCGTCCGATACGTATAGGCGATGACGATGACGCAGATGATAAAGGTCAGACCGTCCGACACCGGCATGGAATAGAGCACACCGTCGAGGCCGAAGAAGCGGGGCAGCAGCAGCGCAAATCCCACGCCGAAGATCACCTCACGGGTCAGGGAAATGGCCGTGGAGGCAAAGGCCTTGCCCAGGGACTGCAGATAGATGAAGGTCCCCTTGTTGACCGTCGCCAGCATCACCAGACACAGATAGGTCCGGAAGCATTTGACGGCAAATTCTGTGTAATAGACACTCTCATTCGCCGCGCCAAAGAGGATGATCAGCTGCCCCGGGAGAAGCTCCACAATGAGCCAGGCGACCACACCCACGATGGTCTCACAGGCCAGCAGCAGCGTAAACAGTCCTTTGGCCCGGTCCGGGCGCTTTGCACCGATGTTGTAACCCACGACGGGAATGCAGCCGGCCGCCAGACCCACGGAGATGGAAATGACGATCTGGAAGAATTTCATGACAATACCGACCACCGCCATGGGGATTTGTGCATACTCTGTCTGCGAGAAAACCGGATCCAGCGCGCCATAGGTGCGGATCATGTTGTTGACGGCCGCCATCGAGGCCACCAGAGAGATCTGTGACAGGAAGCTGGTAATCCCCAGAGGGATAAACCGGCGGATCAGCTTCCCGCTCAGACGGAAGCTGCTCTTCTCCAGACGAACAGCTTTCATATGGAAGAGATACCAGATCGAGAGCGCCGCCGTCAGAACCTGACCGGCCACGGTCGCTACGGCCGCCCCCATCATGCCCCATTTGCACACGAAGATGAGGATTGGGTCGAAAATGATGTTCAGCACCGCACCGGAGAGAGTCGCCGCCATCGCGAAGCGGGGACTGCCGTCGGAACGGATGATCGGATTCATCGCCTGGCCGAACATGTAGGCGGGAAGCCCGATCGTGATGTAGATAAAATACTGTCTGGCATAGTAAAAGGTCTCTTCATTCACGGTCCCGCCGAACAGCGTCAGGATCGGATTCATGAAAAGAAAATAGACCGCTACGACAACCAGACTACTGACGATGCAGAGGATGATGGCGTTGCCGATGCTGCGATGCGCCTTTTCGTGCTCATCGGCGCCCAGGCAGATGCTGACAAAAGCACAGGCGCCGTCGCCGATCATGACGGCGATCGACAGAGCTACGACAGTCAGGGGAAAGACGACCGTATTGGCGGCGTTTCCGTAAGAGCCCAGATAGGTCGCGTTCGCGATGAAGATCTGGTCCACGATGTTGTAGAGAGCGGCGACCAGCAGAGAAATGACACAGGGAATCGAATATTTCCGCATCAACGTTCCCAGCTTCTCCGTCGCCAGAAATGAGTTGCTTTGCTGTTCCATGATACTATAAAACCTCCTGTGAAAATACAGACGCCCCGCCTCACCGGTACAGCTTCCGGCGGGAGCGCGGACAAACTTGTCATTGAAACGGCAAAAACGCGTAAATCCGAATCCGGATTTACGCGTTTCTGCCACTCGACCAGCCAGTATTTTAAACCAGTTTTATTTTGTTGTCAAATGAATTTTTTAACTTCATGCCGGGCAGAGTGCTCTCTGTTCCGTTACATTCCCAGCTCTTCCTTCAGCTTTGCCAGGGCATCGTCGGTGGCGACAGAACCGCCGGTCGCGTATTTCGCCTCCAGATCCTTCTCCTCCTCGGCGTCGGTGTTGCGGTTCAGGTTCTCCAGAGCCTCCGCCTCCGCGAGCTGCTTTCCGGCCTTCTCCTCCATGCGGGCGAAAGCGTCGAACGCGCTCCGATCCACGGCCTTGTCCGTCATCTGCGCCGCCGCCTTCGTGGCTTTGGCGGTCACGGCCATCGCCTTGATCTGGGAGGCCTTGCTCTCCATCTCCTTGATCTCTTCTTCCATCTCGCGGAGCTTGGCGCGCAGCTTATCCGACGCAGCCTTCGCGCTGCCGTAGATCTCCTCCTGCTTTGCGGCCCGCGTCCTGTAATCATTCTCCTTCTCCAGAGCTTTCCGGGCATCGCCCTCATTGCCCGCTTTCAGGGCGCTGGCGGCAATCCCATGCCACTTGTCCGCCTCCGCGTTCAGGCGCTCCAGCTCCTTCTTGGCCACAGACTCGTTCGCCAGCACGGAAAGAGACTCCTTCTTCACCTTCGCATATTCCACCTTCGCGTCCGCGATGGTCTGATCGACGATCTTCTCCGGATCCTCAAAACGATCCAGCAGCTCGTTGATATTTGCCTTTGCGATGGTCGCCATGCGCTCAAAGATACTTGCCATTTTCTGTTTCCTCCTATTAATAAAGCTATTTGTCACAAGCGGCAAATGTTCACGCCCATCATGGACTGCGTAAGCCGCCATTCAGTTACACATTTCTGTAATCCCGAAAACCTCATTCATCCGTATACTTGTGAATCAGGTCCTCCTCCTCCGGCGAATTCTCCGTGGAACCGACCGGGGTGTTCAGGATGCGCCGCATTTCTTCCGCCTCCTGACGCTTCTGCTCCGCAATCTTGAACAGGATCAGGCCTGCCACCATCACGATCAGAATGACGACACTGAGTACCACATACAGCGTCGCTGACCGGGCATTCCCGGCGGCGTCCTCCATGATTGTATCCGCCGAAGTTGTAAAGATCTTCGCGAAATATTCCTCATCGGACAAAGACATATCGGTGTAATAATAATCCGCGTTGCTCAGGAAGATGCCCCGCGCATCGGAGTCGATCACGCTGTCCGCCGAGACCCCCGTATACAGGAAGGTTACATACTGGCTGCTCTCATACTCCATAAAGACGAAAATCATATGCCCTTCATCTGAGAAAAGGGAATCATACAGTGTTTCCAGGTATTCCTCCGCCTCGTTATCGGCAATGTCTCCGCCCTGGCCACCGAGATTGTCACAGATCAGCAGATAGGGCTGCACCCCTGTCTGATCGTAAAAATAATCGATCGCGTCCTCCACGGTCCCGGTGTCCGTAATCCACCCCAGTTCATCATCCAGGACCTGATCGGTGCTGACGCAGGCATCCGCTCCCAGCTTCTCGCGGGTCACGGTATTCGCCGCCGCTGACCGGGCCCGGGCGGCCGAGAACAGGAGCGCGATGACGACAATGACCATGATCACACACAGGACCTTGTACCATCCCGGGATGCCCTTCTTCCGCTGCTTTTCTTCGCGTTTCGTCTGACTGTATTCCGTTCTGCCGGAATTTCCGCTTCCATTTACGTAAACGGTTCTCGGTCCGAGGAACGGCCAGAAAACGAATCCGCTTCGCCGTCTTCTCGGCGGCGGCGGTTCCATACCGCCCCATCCTCTTCCATAGCCGGGACCTCTGCCTCCCGGCGGTCTTCCGCCGCCCGGGCCGAATCCACCGGAGCCGAATCCGCCCCCTCCTCCGCAGGACGAGCCGCCGCCCCGTCCGGGGGACGCGCCTCCCCCCCGGGGCCGGCCCGGAGACCGCCCGCGGGGG
>JAJQCL010000141.1 GCA_021202715.1 Lachnospiraceae bacterium | reverse complement strand
CACCAACGCTGTCTACGGGCACCGCAGCCTCGAAGATCTGCGGACCGAAATCGAGAAGATTCAGGTCCCGGAATTTGTTACTAATTTGTTCCGAGCGGAACCCGATTAAAGCCTTTTCATCCAATCGAAAAGCAGCGCAAACGATTGTCGGTTTTCCCTTATTTTTCAAGGGTTTTCGGGGTTTTTCCAGAGAAATCAAGGCGTTGCCAAAAGTCCTCAAAATTTAACATTTTCTTAACGATTTTTCTGTTTCCAATCCTCGCCGTCTTTCCCTGCCACAAACTGCTCCAGCGCTCCGGCCGCCTCCAGAAGGCTGCGCCGCAGGCGGAGCAGATGCCGGTCCAGCTGCGGACTCGCCAGAAATTTCCGGACGATCGCCTTCCTCCACGAGCCTTTTCCTGCCATCACGTCTCCAGACTTTCTTTTCCTTATTCTATGATGCAAAGGAGCAAATGGCACCGCACCACATCTCCGGTCTTTCCGATCACGGCGCGCAGATCATCTTGCAGATCGGGTTCCCCAGCGCTGCGAAGCGTTCCTCATACTCCGTCTGGATATTTCCCTCCGCCAGCTCACTGTGGTGGAGATCAAAGGTCACCGCCAGGATCCTCCAGCCGTGGTCGCGGACGGATTCCAGAGAAAAATCAAAGAGTTCCCGGTTGTCCGTCTTGAATTCAAGCTGTCCCTCTTTCGCCAGGATCACATCGTAGCGCCGCAGGAAATTCTCCGAGGTCAGACGGCGTTTCGCGTGGCGCTCCTTCGGCCAGGGATCGGAAAAATTCAGATAGACGCGCGCCACTTCGCCCTCCGCGAATACGGACAGCAGATTTTCCGCGTCCATCCTGATCAGACGCAGGTTCGGAAGCACCAGCACCTCCTGTTTCTGCACGGCCCGGACCAGGACGCTGGAGAATTTCTCAATCCCCAGATAGTTCACATCCGGATGCGCCTGCGCCATCTGCGTCAGGAACTGCCCCTTCCCCATGCCGATCTCCACATGGAGCGGATGAACCTCCGGAAACGCGCTCTGCCACTGCCCCCGCCAGGCCTCCGGTTCCGTGATGGCCCAGGGGCTCGCCTCGATCTCCTCCCGGGCACCGGGCAGATTTTTTAGGCTCATCGTCTTCCCTCCTCGTTCGTCCCCTCATTCTACCGGAAAAAACGGGAAATTACCACCCCCTGCCCCCCACCAAAGGCGTTTTTTTCAGGAAAAATCCCGATTCTTTTGACACTTAGCGTGAAATGGTGTATGATTGTCCCATCTTTTGATCGAGGTGATTTCCTTGAAAAAAATGCATACGCTGGCCGGGATTCTGGCTGTTTTCTCGGTTCTCGTGATTCTGCTGATCACGGCGATCGAGATCGCCGCCTACAGCGACTGGAGTTATTACGAGAAAGAATACGCAAGTCTGGGAGTTCCGGAGACCGTGGATATGACCATGGACGACCTGATGGATGTGACGCATGAGATGATGGCCTACCTCCGGGGCAACCGGGACGATCTGGTTGTAATGACCACAGTCGCCGGAGAAGAGAGAGAATTCTTCAACGATCAGGAAAAGTTCCACATGTCGGAGGTCCGGACGCTGTTTCTCGGGGGCCTCGCGCTGCGCAGGATCGCCCTGGTCGTGCTGCTGTTCTGCGTCCTCTTTCTCTGTCTCACACACGCCCCTCTCTCCCGCATCCTGCCGGTCTATTTCCAGCGGGGCGCGCTCCTGTTCGTTGTGATTGTCGGCATCCTGGCCGCTCTTTTTGCCTCGGACTTCACGAAATATTTTACGATCTTCCACGAAATTTTCTTCCGGAATGATCTGTGGCTCTTTGATCCTGCCACAAGTCTTATGATCAATATGTTACCGGAACCCTTCTGGATCGACATCGCCCTGCGTGTGGCGCTGATCTTTGTCGGTCTCATGGTCGCCTGCTTCGTCGGCTGCGTAATCTGGCGCATTCTGGCGAAAAGAAGGGCGAAGCAAAACAATCTGACATAAAGGAGAACCCAATCCCCATGGATAAGAAACTCTTCCCGGCGCTCGGTGCGCTCCTGCTGCTTCTGCCTCTGACGGCAGGCACTCTTCCGGTTCGCGCTTCAACCATCGATTCGGCGCCGGCCGACCTGACTTCCTGCGCAGACTGGCCGGAATCTCCGGAGATCTCGTCCGGCTGCGCCATCCTCATGGAAGCAAAGACCGGCAGCATCCTCTATGCAAAAAATGCCGAAGAGACCTGTTATCCGGCCAGCATCACCAAGATCATGACCGCCCTTCTGACCCTGGAGAACTGCTCGCTGGATGAAACGGTGACCTTCTCCTATCGCGCGACCCACGATCTGGAGGCCGGAAGCACGCACATTGCCCGCACCGAGGGCGAAGAGCTCAGCGTCGAAGACTGCCTGTACGCGGTTCTCCTGGCCTCCGCCAATGAGGTCGCGCAGGCGCTGGCGGAGCATGTGAGCGGCAGCATCGAGGATTTTGCCGACCTGATGAATGAGAAAGCGCTGGCGCTGGGATGTACAAACACGCACTTCACCAATCCCACCGGGCTCAACGATGAAGAGCACGTTACCACCTGTCTGGATATGGCCATCATCACACGGGCTGCCATACAGAATCCCACGTATCTGCAGATCGGCTCTACGCTCAGCTATACGATCCCTGTCACCAACAAGAACGACGAGGAACACCCGATCGCCATGAAGCACAAACTGGTTCGCGACGGAGCCGACCATTATGACGGCGCTGTCACCGGAAAAACCGGCTACACCACTCTGGCGGGAAATACGCTGGTCACCTATGCGGTGCGGGAGGACATGGAACTGATCTGTGTCATCATGAAGAGCGAAGGAACGCACTACGAGGATACGGTTTCTCTGCTGGACTATGGCTTCGACAATTTCACCATGTACCAGCTCTGTGAAGCCGATACTTCCTCCGTGAGCACGGAGGAGGCGCAGAGCTCAGCGGTGCTGGCGGAGGCGACGCTCTCCGAGGATGAATGGCTGGTGCTCCCCTCCACACTGGACTTTTCGGCGATTGATACCAGTCTGGAATTCACCGGAGAGGAGACTGGAACCGTAGCCACTGTCTCTTATCGTTATGAAGGAACCGAAGTAGGAAGCGCCGCCCTCACCGTCGCCGCTGTGGAGACAACCGCGGCAGACAATGAGAACGAGGGAACGAACGAAGCACAGACCTCCGCGGGGGAACATACCGGAAAAGGCGGATGGCTGACCCGGCTTCGAAGCCGTCTCGAACAGCTGCCTGTCCTCTCCGCTTTCAGCGCTCTGCCCCAGGTACAGAACCATCCCTGGCTGTTCTGGATCCTTCCTCTGGTCGTTCTGGTTCTGCTTATCCTGATCATCCTGCTGCTCCTCTCCCTGCGGGGGGGCGGTTCACGCAGCCGAAGGAGGAAAGCCCGCGGTCGAAGACGGCGGCGCAGCTCCTACGGCTATCTGGACAGCGGCCGTCACGGCAGCCGACGCCGAAAAGGTGGGAATAAGTATAAGATGAAGCTGTGATTTCTGCACAGGAAGCGCCCGCGCTCCTCCGGACCACGGAGAAAAGCGCGGGCGCTTCCTGTCTGCCGTTTCTTTACGATTTCTTCTTCCACACCGCGGTCAGCGTGATGCAGTCGCCGGGTGTGGAACTCATGGAGCTCACTTTCTTTTTCGCAGAGATCACATACAGCTCATAGCCCTTCGGCTGCGAGCCCGCCTTGTACCATTTGATCTTCTTCGTGGTCTTATTCCGATATGCGGTCTTACCGTCGCTGCTGCGGGTCGCAGTCCAGCCCTTAAAAGAATAGCCCGTCTTCTTATATTTACAGGACGCCGTAGTGAATCCCTTTCCGGTCTTCACCATCTTACCGGCCTGTGTTCCGGTGCCGCCGGATGCGGCATACCGCACCAGATAATAGCGCTTCATCGCCGTCGTGCGGATGGTGCCGCCGCTGTAGGAAGCGTCATTGTAGGAAATGATAAACTGATTCCCCACATGGAACAGACTTTCCGCTTCCAGCTTGCCGGAGATCTGAATCTGCGTCACATAATTTCCCTTCCAGTCATAGACAAGGATCCGGGTCTTTGATTTTGCCAGATAGCTCTGCAGCACATAAATATAGGAATCATCACAGTCGATGCCCTGCCTCGTGTAACCGGACTTCTGCAGATGCGTAAAGGTCCGCACCGTCTTCCAGGAGGAATCCTTGATGATCAGGTTGCTGGTGCCGCTTACCGCGACGACGTACTGCTTTCGTTTCGCGTTGTAGGCCAGCGCGTAGATCTTCTCACTCAGCGTCCTGGTTTTCTTGATTTTCAGGGTCGAAGCACTCACATACGTGATCGTCTGGGCGTTGCCGTCTCCGTTGGCGATCAGCAACATGCCGCTCTTATAGGTCATATCATTTCCATGATAGAGCTTCAGTCCGGTCTTCTTCTTCACAACCTTCCAGTCGGACAGGCGTACCTTGATGATGGCACAGTACGGCTGATAGTTCTTATCTCCCAGCAGAAAATAGCCGTATGTCCCGTCGGTACAGCTCCCCTGCAGGAAGCGGTAGCGGGAGGAAGAACCAAGCGCCAGGTTGCGCAGGGAGGAGATCCCCACCGAAGCCTGGGAAACGGTCGTCCCGAAGGTGTTGGTCGCGCCCTTCTTCGCGATCACGATATAGCAGGAAAGCTCACTGTCTCCCACCGTATAGGTCACGGTAACTTCGCCGGTCTTCTTTGCCTTACAGGTTCCGCCGGAGCTCACCGTCAGCTTTGACGTATCGGAGCTGGACCAGGTTCCCTTCTTGGCGCTCCCGGAGACCTTAATCTTATAACTGCCCCCGGTTACCATATTTTTCTGCGTCACTGCCAGCTTCGCGGTGGCCACCGTCACAGAACAGGTCACGGTTGTTCCGTTGACCTTCATTTTGATTGTCGCTGTGCCGTCCTTTTTCGCGGTCACCACGCCGCTCTGACTGACCGAGGCCACCTTCGTGCTGGAGCTGGACCAGGTCACCGTACCGGAACACTGACTGACCTTCAAAGTCGCCGTATCGCCCTTCAACAGGTAGAGAGACGTCCGGCTGGGCTGCGGATCATAGACCTTCACCGTACATTTCAGCTTCGTACTGCCGATCTTCGCCGTGATGGTGGAGGAACCGTAGGCCAGCGCGGTCACCTTGCCATTCTCATCAACGGAAACCTTTTCCGGCTTCGACGAGCTCCACGTCACCGCCGCCCCGCTGCCGGAGACCTTCAGCTTCTTCGTCTTTCCCACCAACAGCGACACGGACTCCGCATTCAGCGACACCTCCGGGATCGTCACCTGGCAGGTCAGTGCCGTACCGTCCGTCAGTGCCACGGTCACGGTCACCGTTCCCGGCTTCTTTGCCTTTATTTTTCCCTTCGAGCTGACCGACGCCAGCGTCGTATCCGAAGAAGTCCAGGAGGCCGTCTTAACACCGTCCGGCAGATCTGTCACGGTCAGCGTCTCCGTCAGACCCACCTCCAGTGTCAGCTCTGTCTTCGACAACACAGGGATGGCCTCTGTCTCCGTCTCTTCCCCGCCGGAGGACTCCTCCTCCGAGGTCTCCGTCTCTTCTTCGCCGGAGGATTCCTCCTCTGTATCCTGCGCGGAGGTCTCTTCCTCTTCGCCTTCCTCTATGGAGGTTTCCTCCTCTCCGCTCTTTTCCGCACTCACGGAAAGATTTGCCTCGGAGATGGCCGCCTGCACCGGCGTACCCAATACGCCCAGCAGGATGCACAAAGCCAGGGCAGCAAACAGCTGCCCTGCCCCCGGAATTCTTTTGCTCTTCCTTGCCCGCTCTGAATAATGAAACTCGCTGAACTTTCTCAAACTGTTTCCTTTCTTTTGCCGTCCTCTCTCTTCTTCCTTCTCCGGTCCTTGCGTCTCCTCTTGATCGCGTCCTTTTTCTCCCGGATCATCTTCACCGAGCGCTCGTCCGCCGGCTTGATCGTCTTCACCACGAACACACTCCCGTCCGGGCATTTTTTCAGACGGATCTTCCCCTTCATGTAACCATGCTTGGGGCACTGCACCAGGGAGAGATACGTATTTCCTCCCGTTGAAAACCACCGGGCCCGCTTCCAGACCGGAAGATTGCAGCGGCTGCAGCGCATGGCGCAGACACGCCGGTCTTTCATGGCCTCCTCCTTGTCCTCAAAGCTGCGGGAGACATATTTCAGATACGTGCCGAAATCCAGGAAGATCTCTTCCTCGCGGCTGGCCGGGATCCGATGATAATCCACCGATTCGTACCGGGCCACCGGTTCCAGATCCATCCGTTTCATGACCTCCGCCGTATAATACGTGTCATCAAAAGCCCGATGAAACGGCACTGTCTCAGGAATCTGCAGATATTCCACCGCATCAATCAGCGAGGAACGACTCTTGCCGTCATCATACAGGAGGCTGAACATTTTCTGTAAATCATAGTAAAAGAGAGGCTGAGGGAAGGGATTCTGGATCCGATAATAATCCATATTTCTCTGCAGTTCGTTCAGATCCAGGCTTCCCCAGGTCACAAACTCATAGTCTTCCCCGCACCAGGCCAGAAAATCCCGGATCACCGGAGAGAAGGTCCGCGCCGCATTCAGTTCCTCCTGATCGATGTGGATCACTTCGCGGGTCCGGAAATGCAGTTTGCGATATACCAGTGGACGGATCACCTCATGGAAGGAATCAATGGTCTCTTTCTCCTCATTTAGTTTGATGGCCCCGATCTCCACGATCTCAAAAGGAAGCCGGGGATTCTCCCGCGCTTTCCCCTGAGGACACTGGTTCCATTCCAGATCGAACACAATATAATTCATACAAGGTCTCCTGCTTATCCGGGCGAGCGCTCCGGTTCTCCGCGCCCTGTGCCGGCCCCCTCTCCGGACATCTGTCACGTTCTCTTATTTTTCACTATTCTATCACATTCCCTGTGAAAGTTCAACGAGACGGGAAATGTCAATTCCATGTAAATTTTACTTTAACTCAATGTAAAATTCAGGTATAATAGACTGAAACGGCGCCTTGCCTGGAGATGAAATGTTCGGCTGTACTCCGACACGGAATGACCGCGAGACGAACACAAAGGAGAAACGCTATGTCCCTGCTCGATTTTCTGCCGCTCTTTGCCGGCATTGGTCTTTTCCTGTACGGTATGGATCTGCTGTCCAAGGCCATCGAGCGCCTGGCCGGCGCGAAGCTGGAACACATTCTGGAGACTCTTACAAGCAATAAATGGACCGGGCTGGCTCTCGGTACGGGTGTCACCGCCATCATCCAGAGCTCTGCCGCCACAACAGTTACGGTACTCGGCTTCGTCAACGCCGGCATGATGCGGCTGACCCAGGCTATCCCAGTCGTCTTCGGCGCCAACATCGGTTCCACCGCCACTGCGCAGATCCTCCGTCTCGGCGATCTGGAATCCGGGGGCGTCTTTCTCTCGCTCCTGAAGCCCTCGACCTTTGCGCCCATCCTGATCATTCTTGGAGCCGCCATCAACCTCATCGCCAAGAAGCGAAAACCCAAGAACATCGCCATGCTGCTCATGGGCTTCGGCATCCTGTTCTTCGGCATGACGACCATGGAGAACACGCTGTCCCCTCTGGAGGACTCCGCCTCCTTCCAGCAGCTTTTCACGGCCTTTGAGAATCCTCTGCTGGGCATCCTGGCCGGTCTGGGACTGACCGCTCTGATTCAGAGCTCGTCGGCCGCGGTCGGTATCCTGCAGGCGCTGACGGCCACAGGTTCTGTGACCTTCGCCACCACCTTCCCGCTCCTGCTGGGCATCAACATCGGCAAATGTCTCACTGTCATCCTGGCCAGCTTCGGCACCAATAAGAATTCCCGCCGGGTCGTCGTCGTCCATCTGCTGTTCAATATCATCGGCGTTATTCTCTTTGCCGTGGGCTTCTACGGGCTGAACGCCATCTTCCATTTTTCCTTCCTGCATGCGGTGATGAACCGCGGCAACATCGCCGATCTGCACCTGGGCTTCAACCTGATCACGGCGCTGATCCTGATGCCTGCGACCAACGGCCTCATCTCTCTGGCCACCCGCATCATTCCCGACGATGAAGAATACCATGAGAACCTCGCCCTGGACTGCCTGGATGAGCGTTTCCTGAAGAACCCGCAGGTCGCCATGGAGCAGTGCATGAAGGTCCTTTGCTCCATGGGCACCTGTATTCAGGAAAATCTGGGCATCGCCACGATTCTTCTGACCGGCGAGACCTATGATACAAAGAAATCCGGCCGTCTGGAAGAAAACGAGCATTTTCTGGACAAATGTGAAGCCAGCGTCGGGGAGTATCTCGTCAAGACCACGCACCACACCATGACCGAGGACGACTCGCACCGGGCCACAGAGATCCTTCAGGCCGTCAGCGACTTCGAGCGGATCGGCGACTACTGTGTCAATATCTCCGAGACGGCCCAATATATGCATGAAAATGGCATACATTTCACCAACGCCGCCCGGCGGGAGGTCGATACTCTCCTCGCGGCCGTCTCCACCATCGTAGACCTGACCGTGGATGCTTTCTCCGTCGAATCTTCGGAGAGCGTCATTTCCATCGAGCCGCTGGAGGAAGTCATCGATCAGCTGACCGAGGATCTGCGGGCCAGACACGTCCAGCGTCTGCAGTCCGGCCAGTGTGCAGTCTCCAGCGCCATTTCTTTCATTGAGCTGCTGAACAACGTCGAACGGATTTCTGATCACTGTTCCAACATCGCCGTCTACATCATCCAGAGGCACAAGGTCTTCGAAGACTTCGACCGCCACACCTATCTGCAGGCCGTTCATCAGGGCAAGATTCCCGGTTACCAGAACCGCTTCGAGAAATACAGGAAGCAGTTCCTGGATCCGCTGGAGGAGGCAGCGATGGCTGAGAGCTGAATCAAATATCCTTCTCTTCCGGTTTCTCGTCCTTTCCTTCCTGCTTCTTTCCCTTCTTCTCCCGCTGCAGCACCGTATGTGTTTCCAGATCTACATAGTCCATATTTTCGTAGACCCGGGTCTCCTGCGGCAGCTGATGCAGATTGAGAAGATATTCCACCCCCATCTGAACCAGATCATAAATCACCGCGAAGATCGGCACACCGATGACCATCCCGATAAAGCCGAACATCCCTCCGAAAATGACCAGGGAAGACAGAACCCAGAAGCTGGAGAGTCCTGTCGCGGTTCCGAGGATGCGGGGACCGATGATATTTCCATCCACCTGCTGCAGGATCAGCACGAAGATCAGGAAAGTCAGCGCCTGCATGGGACTCACCGTCAGCAGAAGCAGCGTGGTGGGGATCATGCCGATCAGAGGCCCAAAATAAGGAATAATATTGGTGATGCCGATAACGGTACTGATAAGCACCGCATAGGGAAGCCTCATGATACTCATCCCGATATAACAGATCACACCAATAATCAGAGAATCCACGATTTTCCCCAGAAGAAAGTCCCGGAAGGTATCGCTGATTTCCCGGCAAAGCCAGAGAATATGATTTCCCCATTTGGCGGAAAAGACACCGTAAAGGAGCTTCCGGGACTGCGCGAGGAACTTCTTCCGGCTGAACATCAGATAGACGGACACCACCAGCCCCAGGATCAGGTTCTTCAGCAAATTGACCAGACCGAGAAGTCCCACGGACACACTGCCCAGCATGGACTGCGTCTGGGGAAGAAGCGTGTTTTCCAGCCAGTCCTCCAAATATCCCCCCACATTCTCGTACAGTTCCAGAGCCTGCGCCTGGTGTTCCGGCGTCGCGGAAGAAAGAGCGTTCTCGATCCAGCCGGAAATCGTCGCGGAAATCGTTGGAACATTATTGATCAGATTGATCACACTGCCAAAAAACTGCGGCAGCACCAGAACCAGAAGTAAAATGACCAGGATCAGTGCGGAAAGCACCGCAAAGGCGACGCTGACACCACGAATCAGGATACGGCGCTGCCGTCCCCGCTTCTCGCTCTGCGGGATCCATCTCTCCAGCAATTCCTCCGCCTTGTTGCACAGCGGAGAAAGAAGAAACGTAATGATCAGACCGTAGATCAACGGCATCAGAATATTGAGAAACGAGCCGATGACCGAAATGATATCCCTGATCTTGTACAGCGCAAAGAAGAATAAAATCGCCACGATCAGAGCCCCGGCGCCCAGAAGACTCTGTGTCAGATAAGCAAAAAAAGAATGTTTCTTCATGATGAGAAGTACTCTGCCTCCTTCTATGGATACCTTACACCCTCCATCGTCGGCTGTCAAATGCTTCGTGTAAATTTACCTTCAACGGACTGTTCTCACGTCCGCCTGTCTGTGACCAGAGAAAGCGGGCGCCGCAGCGCCCGCCTCTTGTACGTAAGTCATTGCATATTCTTTTCCCGGTCTTAGAACAGGCCGCTGATCCGACCGTTCTCATCGACGTCGATCTTCTCAGCCGCAGGAACCTTGGGCAGACCCGGCATGGTCATGATGTCGCCGGTCAGCGCCACGATGAAGCCAGCGCCCGCAGAGACCTTCAGGTTGCGCACGGTCACCGTAAAGCCCTTGGGCGCTCCCTTCAGGGAGGCGTCGTCCGAGAAGCTGTACTGTGTCTTCGCCACGCAGATCGGCAGCTTGTCGAAGCCCAGCGCCGTCAGCTGCGCCGCCTGCTTCTTCGCATTGGCGGTCAGCGCCACGCCGTCGCCATGATAGACCTTCTTCACGATGGCATCCAGCTTCTCCTCGATGGTGCCGTCCAGACTGTAGCTGAAGGAGAAATCGTTCGGCTCTTCGACCAGACGGATGACTTCCTTCGCCAGAGCGATGCCGCCCTCGCCGCCCTTGGCCCACACCTCAGACAGAGCCACGTTCACGCCCAGTTCGCGGCATTTCGCCTCGACCAGATCAAGCTCCGCTTTCGTATCGGTCGGGAAAGCATTGATGGCCACGACGCAGGGCAGCTTGTAAACATTGACGATATTGTCCACATGCTGGAGCAGATTCGGAAGACCGGCCTCCAGAGCTTCCAGATTCTCGTTGTTCAGATCGGCCTTGGCTACGCCGCCATGGCTCTTCAGCGCACGAACGGTAGCCACCACGACAACCGCGGAGGGGGTCAGACCCGCCATGCGGCACTTGATGTCGAGGAACTTCTCCGCACCCAGATCCGCGCCGAATCCGGCCTCGGTGACCGCATAGTCGCCCAGCTTCATCGCCATCTTCGTCGCCATCACGGAGTTGCAGCCGTGCGCGATGTTGGCGAAGGGGCCGCCGTGTACGATCGCGGGGGTATGCTCCAGAGTCTGTACCAGGTTGGGCTTCAGAGCATCCTTCAGCAGCGCCGTCATCGCACCCTGCGCATTCAGGTCCCCGGCCGTAACGGGCTTCTCATCATAGGTATAGCCCACCACGATCCGGGCAATCCGCTCCTTCAGGTCTACGATATCGGAAGCCAGACACAGCACCGCCATGATCTCACTGGCCACGGTGATGTCATAGCCATCCTCACGCGGCACACCGTTCACCCGGCCGCCCAGACCGTCGGTGACTAAACGGAGCTGTCGAGCGTTCATATCCACGCAGCGCTTCCAGGTGATGCGCCGGGGATCAATGTTCAGCTTGTTGCCCTGATAAAT
Source organism: Lachnospiraceae bacterium (assembly GCA_021202715.1). Lineage (GTDB taxonomy): Bacteria > Bacillota > Clostridia > Lachnospirales > Lachnospiraceae > UBA3305. The sequence continues at coordinate 2,945 of JAJQCL010000141.1, read as the reverse complement.
ATGGTTATCCAGCATCGCCGCCAGCAGGTTGTTAGCCGCGCCGATCGCGTGCATATCACCGGTGAAATGCAGGTTGATATCCTCCATGGGAACGACCTGCGCGTAGCCGCCGCCGGCCGCGCCGCCCTTTACGCCGAAGACCGGTCCCAGAGACGGTTCCCGCAGAGCGACCATAACATTCTTACCCAGCTTCCTCATGCCGTCCGCCAGGCCGACCGTCGTCGTGGTCTTGCCCTCACCGGCCGGAGTCGGATTGATGGCCGTGACAAGAATCAGCTTGCCGTCGGGGCGATCCGCCTCATCCTTCAGCATATTGTAGTCGATCTTTGCCTTGTACTTGCCATAATGCTCCAGATACTTCTCATCGATCCCCGCGGTCTTTGCGACCTCGGAAATCGGCTGCATCTCGGTCTCCTGCGCGATCTCAATGTCGGATTTGTAGCCCATAGTGAAATCTCCTTTCGTGCTCGGCGTTCCCTGTGTTCGGCGGCAGCGCCTCCTGTGCTTAATGAGTTTCTGTGACCTTCTATCAGTAAACGGCTTTCTGCCGTTCCCTGCTTTACCGTCCGCAGGCTGCGTAAGAAGCCTTTCCCTGCGCGATCGTGTGCATCATGAGTATCGTGGGCGGGACTATTTTGTCGTTCACTATACCACACGCCTTAGCTGGAGTCAACCGACATACTGCCGCATATTTCCCTACACAATGTACGAGGTCACGAAAAGCATGGATAATATAACATAGATTAACAAGCCTGTCAAGAAAGTATCAATCTCTTTTCCCGCGTTCATACACTCTGCACAGGCGACCGTTCTGATTCAGGATTTATTTTTCGCGTATTTCCGTCATACCGCCCATATAGGGACGCAGCACCTCCGGAATCCGGACGGAGCCGTCGGCCTGCAGATTGTTCTCCAGGAAGGCGATGAGCATCCGCGGCGGCGCCACGACCGTGTTGTTCAGGGTATGGGCGAAATATTTCCGTCCGTCCTCACCGACAACGCGGATCCGCAGACGGCGGGCCTGGGCGTCGCCCAGATTGGAGCAGCTTCCTACCTCGAAATACTTCTTCTGACGGGGGGACCAGGCCTCCACATCCACCGACTTCACTTTCAGGTCAGCCAGATCGCCGGAGCAGCACTCCAGCGTGCGCACCGGGATGTCCATGGAGCGGAACAGATCCACCGTATTCTGCCACAGACGATCGAACCACATCTTGCTGTCCTCGGGCTTGCAGACCACGATCATCTCCTGCTTCTCAAACTGATGGATCCGGTATACGCCGCGCTCCTCGATGCCGTGCGCGCCCTTCTCCTTGCGGAAGCAGGGGGAGTAGCTGGTCAGCGTATAGGGGAGATCGGCCTCCTGATTCACCGTGTCGATGAATTTGCCGATCATCGAGTGCTCGCTGGTGCCGATCAGGTACAGATCCTCGCCCTCGATCTTATACATCATGGCGTCCATCTCGGCAAAGCTCATGACGCCGGTCACCACGTCGCTGCGGATCATGAAGGGCGGCACACAGTAGGTGAACCCCCGGTCAATCATGAAATCCCGGGCATAGGCAATGACCGCCGAATGCAGCCGCGCGATATCCCCCATCAGGTAATAGAAGCCATTTCCGGCCACCCGCCGGGCGCTGTCCAGATCCAGACCATGGAAACGCTCCATGATATCCGCATGATAGGGCACCTCGAAGTCCGGCACCACCGGCTCACCGTATCGCTGCACCTCTACGTTCTCGCTGTCGTCCCGGCCGATGGGCACGGAGGGATCGATGATATTCGGAATGACCATCATACGCTGCCTGATTTCCGCTTCCACCTGCTTCTCACGCTCGGAGAGCTCGTCGATGCGGGCGGCATCCGCGGCCACCTGCGCCTTGACGGCCTCCGCTTCCTCGCGCTTGCCCTGCTTCATCAGGCCACCAATCTGTCTGGAGAGGGTATTTCTCTTCGCACGCAGTCCTTCCACCTCGCCCTTGATGTCCCGGTTCTCGCGGTCCAGCGCGATCACCTCATCCACCAGAGGAAGTTTTTCGTCCTGAAACTTATTTCGGATATTCTGCTTCACGATCTCCGGATTTTCCCGCAAAAATTTAATGTCTAACATAGTGTATCTCTCCTCGGATTCCCGGGAATGCCCCGTTTTTTTCGTCAAAATTATAATACAGAAGACCTTCGATTGCAAGGAGAACCCTCACTGTGCCGCTTCTGTTTCCCCCGCGCTCCACGCCGCCAGTCCCTCCGGTTCGGCAAAAGCACCTTTTCAATAAGCCTTCAGTTCCTTCCAGAGCTGATTGTACAAAGTCTCTGCCTCCTCGCCCAGATACTGGTAGACCTCGCATTTCTCCAGCGTTTCCTCATCGGGGAAGATCGTATAGTCCTCCTTCGTCTCCTCATCCAGGCTCTCGTACACGGCGGCATTGGGCGTCCCGTAGTAAACATATTCGAAATTCATCGCCGCGATATCTTCCCGGTTCATAAAATCAATGAACTTCTGCGCCGCCTCCTTGTGTGTGCAGCTGGCGGGAATCATCCAGCAGTCAAACCAGATGTTGGAGCCCTCCTCCGGCACCACATAGTCCAGCGCCTCATTGCTCTCCATGGCGGCCGTGGCATCGCCGGAATAAATAACAGCCAGCGCCGCGTCTCCGGCGATCATGGCGTCCCGCGATTCATCCACCAGATAGGCCATCACCAGCTCCTTCTGCTCCATAAGCAGCGTCTGTGCCTCCCGCAGTTCGAGGTCAGCCACCGTATTCAGGGAATATCCCAGGAGTTTCAGCGGCACCAGAAAAGCATCCCGCATACTGTTCTCCATGATGATCTGATTCGCATAGGTTTCATCCCAGAGAATCGCCCAGCTGGTCACCTCGTCCTCCACCATTTCCGTGTTGTAGCAGATGCCCACGGTTCCCCAGAAATACGGCACCGCATAGGCGTTG
>JAJQCL010000011.1:264-3176 GCA_021202715.1 Lachnospiraceae bacterium | reverse complement strand
ATAGATCTCTGTCACCGTGCCGATGATCAGACCGACGATCAGACCGGCGATGATAGCCACGGCGGGCATGATGCCACCGAAGAAGACCATGCTGAGCACGACAGCGCCCACGACCACGATGGCTGCCGCCGTATAAGAACCGCGATTGAGTGCCTTCTGGGGATTGCCGCCCTCCTTGCCCTTGACGAGGAAGGTGCCCAGAATAGAAGCCACGATGCCGAGTGCCGAGAGGACCGCCGGGAAGATGGCGGCGCCATTTTCAATGAGAACGGTATTGCCGTCCGCCCAGCCGATGCCGAGCGTAATGGCGGAGATCAGAGAGCCCACATAGGACTCGAAGAGATCCGCGCCCATTCCGGCCACGTCACCAACGTTATCACCGACGTTGTCAGCGATGACGGCCGGGTTGCGGGGGTCATCCTCGGGGATCCCGGCCTCGACCTTCCCCACAAGGTCCGCGCCCACGTCGGCGGCCTTCGTGTAAATGCCGCCGCCCACACGGGCGAACAGAGCGATGGAGGAAGCACCCAGACTGAATCCGAAGAGGATGTCGGCGTTGCCGGTCAGCGCATAAATCAGGCTGACGCCCAGCAGGCCGAAGCCCGCGACACACATTCCCATGACCGCTCCACCAGAAAAAGCCACTGTCAGGGCTTTCGCCATGCCGCCGGTTCTGGCCGCATTCGCCGTCCGCACATTGGCGCGGGTCGCTACGGTCATGCCGCAGTATCCGGCCGCCGTGGACAACAGCGCGCCGCAGAGGAAGCAGACCGCGGTCAGCGGATTTCGCAGGATACAGATCAGAACAAACAGCACGGCGGCAAAGACCACCAAGATCTTATACTCAGAGAACAGGAACGCGCGCGCGCCCTCCGCGATCGCACCGGCGATCTCCTTCATCCGACTTGTTCCTTCCTCCTCGCGGCTCACCCTGTGAGCCAGAGACAGGGCGAACAACAGCGCCAGAGCGCCGGCCGCCACCCCCAGGTACATCATAGACATTTTATCTCCTCCTTTACTTTTCTCCATGATAATACCTCGGATTTCTACGCGCTATGCGCTCTCGAAATCCTCAAAACATTCGTAATCCGCTCATTTTTCTACGAAAAATGGCTACTTACTCATGTTTTGGCGGGTCTCAAGGTCATGAAAACGAATGCAAGCATTCTCTTCATGACCTTTTGACCCTGGTATCATCACTTCCCTATTTCGTTGCTGACTCCCTCATAGTGGACTTCCTCGGCACAGCTTGCCTCGCAGAGCTCTTCGAGGAATTCGGCGCGGTGTCCGCTGCTGTCCCTCCCGAAGAAATCTGCCTGAAAATCCACCAGAAAGATCCCGTCCCCCTTCTTATAATCCACATGCACATTGCGGATCAGAACATGTCTGCGCTCCGCGGCCTTGTTGACCAGAGCCATATAGTCGGAAATGTCCGTACAACGCGTGTGGAAGATATAGGAAGAGTTGTGGTGACCCAGAAGTCTCCTCTGCAGCTGCCGGAAAATGGTCAGCGTAACAAACACACAGACCGTCGCCGTCAGGGCCACCGCATAATAGCCGCCGCCCACGGAGATTCCCAGACAGGCCACGACCCAGAGGCTGGCCGCCGTCGTCAGCCCGCGCACTGTCAAGCCCTCGTGCATGATCGTTCCGGCGCCCAGAAACCCGACGCCGGCGATGACCTGGGCACTGAGCCGGGCCGGGTCCGGCGTAGCGCCGTAGACATTATACTGGGCGAAGATCTGCTGGCTCGTGATCATCACGGCGCAGGCTCCGATGCACACCATCATGTCCGTCCGCATCCCGGCCGGACGATGTGCCCATTCACGCTCCGCGCCGATGATGCCTCCCACCAGCATGGCGCACACCAGACGCCGTATGATCTCCAGGGTGGACAGCTCCAGCGCACTGATATCCGCCGCGGCTGCTGTGGCACTCAAAAGCATCATCTTTCATCGATCCTTTCATCAACAGGGATGCCCACAGCGCGGGCATCCCCGTTTTTTCATATTTATCGGTACTGTGTTCCTTTTCCCAGTACCATGTTCTCGTAGGCCTTCTGTACCTTCGCATAATTCCCGTCGCGGTCCAGCGCAATGCCGCGGCCTACGCCGTCCACGATCTCTCCCCGGCCGATCCGGTTCAGATTCTCCTCCAGCTCCGCCAGCAGATCCGGCGCGCTTCCCGGCTCCGTACTGCGCCCGTCAAAAATGATATGCAGATACACCTCATCCAGACCTTCCGCCATCTCCGTCAGCATCAGCGGGTAATCGATGCAGCCGTGGCTGGATTTCTTTGTCAGGTAGGAGATCAGGTGCAGGGCCTTTCCGTTCTTCTTCGCGTCCTCGATGGCTCCCCGGAAAATCGGGTTGGTCTTGAAGGAGCCGTCCCGGATGGCCGTATCCATCCGCACATCGTCCTGCGGCACCACGCGTCCCGCGCCCAGATTAGTGTGACCGGCCTCGGAGTTGCCCGGTTTGCCGTCCTGCAGTCCCACGTCGCCGCCGGAAGCACGCAGCTTACTGTTCGGATACTTCGCCAGCAGGCCGTCCCAGCCCGGCGTGGAGGCCAGATAGATGGCGTCTCCTTCGTCGGCCGTGCCGTACCCCCAACCGTCAAGGATAATCAACAGCATCTTCGGATTCTGAATGCCTTCCGTTTCGATCAGAGAGCTGCCGGTCATCTCGGCGGGCTGCGGCAGCCCCAGCACCGAGAGCACCGTAGGCGCCACATCGCCCAGACGTCCGTCCCGCAGCGCCATCGAACGACCCTGTGGATCGATGACCACGAACGGCACCAGATTGGTCGTATGCGCCCCATGCGGCTTGCCCTCCGGCGTGTAAAGTGTCTCAATGTTCCCGTGATCTGCCGTAACGGCTACGAGATAACCTTTCTACTTCGCATAGTTCACA
>JAJQCL010000011.1:0-233 GCA_021202715.1 Lachnospiraceae bacterium | reverse complement strand
GCCCGATGACGTCGCCGTTGGCGAAATTGGTCAGGATGAAGTCATAGTCTTCATCGACCGCACCCTTCACCTTCTCCGCCACCTCCGGCAGACTCAGCTCCGGCTTCTGGTCGAAGGGGATTCCTTTCGGAGAGGGGACCCGCAGATCCGTTTCACCGGGGAAGGGATCGTTGTAACCACCGTTGAAAAAGAATGTCACATGGGCGTATTTTTCAGACTCGGCACAATGGAAC
>JAJQCL010000062.1 GCA_021202715.1 Lachnospiraceae bacterium | reverse complement strand
GAGCAGCAGCATGCAGATAAACAAAACCCCCGGCAGGACCCAGTGTTTCTTACAGACTCTTTTCTCCGTCTTCATAAATATTCCCCTTTGTGTTTTGTCGTTCACTATAAATCGGCACAGCCAAAGGCCTTTTGCCGCCTACGCCGTTGCATAAGAAATCGAAAAATGGCACTGTCCCTTTGCATCGATCTCCAGGATCGCAAAGGAGGGACGATGTCCTTCCTGACGGGGCCGCGAGAGGCTGCCCGGATTCAGGAAAGCCCTCTCACCCACATAGGAGAGATCGGGAATGTGCGTATGCCCATAGAGTACCACGTCGGCCTGCGCTTCCTCCGCCGAGGCGTTCAGGCGGGCCAGTCCCCGCTGTACTCCGTACCGGTGGCCATGGGTCATCAGGATCCGGTGACCGGACAGCTCCACCACCCGCTCCCAGGGTTCCCGGCTCAGGCGGTCACAGTTCCCCGCCACGAAGAGGATCGGGCAGCCCACGGTTCCCCGCAGGATCTCCTCATCCCCTTCCACGTCGCCCAGATGGAGAATCCGGTCTACCGGCGCCACCCGCTTCAGGACCGTCTGGAAATGATGCAGCTGACCATGGGTATCGCTGACTACGAGAATCTTCATTTCTGCTCCTCCTGCCAGGCGGCAATGCGGGACGCCATGACCCGCAGCGCCTGCCCCCGATGACTGATCGCATTCTTCTCCGCCGCCGGAAGATCCGCTGTGGTCAGCCCCCGCTCCGGCAGCCAGAAAATGGGATCGTAGCCGAACCCGCCGCTGCCGCTGGGCTGCTCCGCGATCTGTCCTTCGATGGTTCCCTCCGCCATGTCTTCATGGCCGTCCGGAAAGACCGCGGCAATCACACAGCGGAACCGGGCGCTGCGCTCTGCGCCGACACAGCCCGCCACGCGATCCAGGATCGCCTGATTCTTGATCTCATAGGAGGTGTCCTCCCCCATAAAGCGAGCCGAATAGACGCCCGGCGCTCCGCCCAGAGCATCGACCTCCAGCCCGGAATCATCCGCCAGCACCAGACCGCCCGTGATCGCGTGAATGGTCCGGGCTTTGATTCGCGCATTCTCTTCGAAGGTCGTGCCGTCCTCCACGATGTCTGCGTGTATGTTCAGATCCTTCAGCGAGAAGACCGGAAGTCCGAGATCCGCCAGCACAGCCCGTACCTCCCGCATTTTTCCTTCATTTCCCGTTGCAAAAATAATCTTCCGTTCTCCGTCCATCCCGTCAGCTCCTCTCTCCCGCGCCGGGTCTCCTCTTGGGCGGCTTCGGCCCCAGGAACTGGTAAAAATAGGTCTTCATCATCCCGTTGTAGATCTTGCGGTTCCGATCCGCCCTGCGCCCGAAGTATTTCTCCGCATCCTCATAGGCGGTGATCATATAGCAGGACCAGGAATCCAGAGCGGCAAACCGCTCTCCGATGGTTCGGTACAGCTCCGGGAGCGCTTCCTTCTCCTCGATCCGCTCCCCGTAGGGCGGATTCATGATCAGAAATCCGTACTTTTTCGGATGGCTCAGCTCGCTCACCGGCCGCTGCTGGAAATGGATCAGGTGATCGACCCCCGCCTCCCGGGCATTGGCCCGGGCCGCCTTCACGACCTCGCCGTCAATGTCAAATCCCTGAATATCCGTCTCCACCCTGTCATCGAGCAGAGAAGCCGCCTCGTCGGCTGCCTCGTACCAGGCTTTCCGCGGGACCACCCCCGGCCAGCTCTCCGCCAGAAAGCTCCGGTTCATGCCCGGCGCCATGTGCGCCGCCATCATCGCCGCCTCGATGGGGAAGGTTCCGCTTCCACAGAAAGGATCTACGAGGATCCGGTCTCCCCGCCAGGGCGTCAGCATCAGCAGGGCCGCCGCCAGGGTCTCTGTAATCGGAGCCTTGGCCGTCAGTTTCCGATAGCCCCGTCGGTGCAGAGATTCGCCGGAGGTATCGATTCCTACGGTCACCCTGTTCTTATAGAGAAAAACCCGCAGAGGAAACTGCGCGCCGGTCTCCGGGAACCAGTTGACGCCATACACGCCCTTCAGCCGCTCCACCATTGCTTTTTTCATGATGGACTGAATATCCGAGGCGCTGAAGAGCTGGCTCTTGATCGAGGAGGCCTTGGCCACCCAGAACTTCCCATCCACAGGGATCAATTCCTCCCAGGCGACAGATTTCGTATTCTCAAAAAGCTCGTCAAACGTCGTCGCCTCAAATTCCGCCGCCTTCAGGAGCACCCGCTCCGCGGTCCGCAGGAACAGATTGGCGCGGCAGGCGGCCTCCGGCCCCCCGGAAAATGTAACCCTGCCGTCCTCCACCTGAACGATGGAATAACCCAGGTCTGTAATCTCTTTCTTACACACGGCCTCCAGCCCGAAATGGCAGGGGGCGATCCACTGGTACATCCGTTGTCTTCTCCTTCCCGCTCGATACGCCCGCCGGACGGACGCCGATACAGAAATATTACCCTGTTTTCTTCTTCTCCGCAACCAATTTGTGAAATATTTTACGGATCGAACGGGAGGCGGCTTCTTCGCCCCGGCCCGTCTGTGCGGAAAGACGCGAAAAGGGCGGAATCCCCTGAAAGGAATCCCGCCTCTTCGCATCCGCCGCGATGCAGCGATTTCTTACTGTTCCTGAGACCGGTTCTGGCTGCGGTTCTGCAGGCGATTCCGGTCACAATCCTGACTGCGGTTCTCCGAGCGGCTGCGGTCACAGTCCTGCTCCCGGTTCTGGCTCCGGTTCTCGGAACGGCTGCGGTCACAGTCCTGTTCCCGGTTTCCGGAACGGTTCTCCGAACGATTCCGGTCACAGTTCTGCTCCCGGCTCCCGGAACGGTTCTCCGAACGATTCCGGTCACAATTCTGCTCTCTGTTCTGGCTCTGGTTCTCGGAACGGTTTCTCTCCTGATTTCTGGTGCTTGCCATATTCAAATCCCTCCTTAATCCTGGCCGAATGGCCAGCCTTTTACCCTGCGGGTACAGTTCCAGTATGCCCGCCGGGCTTTTTTTTATTCATGAAGGATCCCTTTTAACCAGACGCGGAAAACAGAGACACAGAACACCGTTTCAACGCTGCTTTTTAACATTTTTATCATATCAAATTCACATAATTGACACGATTCAGGGGTATGATCCGGTCTTAAACACTTTTGGAACAAGAAAAGAGCAGGATTTCACGTTTTTCTT
>JAJQCL010000009.1 GCA_021202715.1 Lachnospiraceae bacterium | reverse complement strand
GGAAATCCAACTTAGAATCAAGGATTTTTTTGTCTGAAATTATGGGTTCATTATAGGATGTTATGCGCAATTTTGCGTCGAATTTTATCATAACGAAGGACGAAAGTTATGACACATTTGGATGAACTGGAAGCGGAAGCAATTTATATCATGCGCGAGGTGGCCGCGGAGTGTGAGAAGCCGGTGATGCTGTATTCGATCGGCAAGGACAGCTCAGTGATGCTGCATCTGGCCCTGAAGGCCTTCTATCCGGAGAAACCGCCTTTTCCCTTCCTGCATATCGATACGACCTGGAAATTCCACGAGATGATCGAATTCCGTGACCGCATTGCCCGTGAAAAGGGGATCGAGATGCTGGTCTACACCAATATGGACGGCGTGAGGAGAGGCATCAATCCCTTTGATCACGGCTCAGCGTATACGGATATCATGAAGACGCAGGCTCTGAAAGACGCTCTGAATGAGTATGGCTTCACAGCGGCCTTCGGCGGCGGACGGCGCGACGAGGAGAAGTCCCGGGCTAAGGAGAGAGTCTTTTCCTTCCGGAATCAGGCGCAGGCCTGGGAACCGAAGAAACAGCGCCCAGAAATGTGGAATCTCTATAATACGGCGATTCATAAGGGGGAAAGCATCCGGGTCTTCCCGCTCTCCAACTGGACGGAGAAGGACATCTGGCAGTATATCGCGCAGGAGAAGATCGAGATCGTTCCACTGTATTTTGCGAAGGAACGGCCGGTTGTTGAGCGGGATGGGAATCTGATCATGGTGGACGATGATCGGATGAAGCTGCGGCCGGATGAGAAGATCCAGTGGAAGAAGGTGCGCTTCCGTACGTTGGGCTGCTATCCGCTGACTGGCGCGATGGAATCGGAGGCGGATACCCTGGAGAAGATCGTCGCAGAGACGCTGGGAGCGGTTTCATCCGAGAGAACGAGCCGTGTCATCGACCATGAGGCGGCGGGCAGTATGGAGCGCAGAAAAAGAGAAGGGTACTTTTAGATCATGGACAGACAAGCCGACAAGGAAATACAGCAGGAACAGGCAAACGGCCTTCTGAAGTTTATCACCTGCGGAAGCGTGGATGATGGGAAATCCACACTGATCGGGCACATGCTCTATGACGCGAAGCTTCTCTATGCGGATCAGGAGCGGGCTCTGGAGCTGGACAGCAGGGTGGGAAGCCGTGACGGCAAGATAGATTACTCTCTTCTCCTGGACGGACTGATGGCCGAGCGGGAACAGGGAATCACGATCGATGTGGCATATCGCTATTTCGCCACACCGAAGCGCAGCTTTATCGTGGCGGATACCCCCGGTCATGAGGAATATACGCGAAATATGGCAGTGGGAGCCTCCTTCGCGGATCTGGCGGTGATCCTGACAGACGCCACGCAGGGAATTCTGGTACAGACCCGGCGTCATACCAGGATCTGTGCCCTGATGGGCATCCGGCATTTTATTTTTACCGTCAACAAAATGGATCTGATCCATTACGATGAATATCAGTTCAGAGATCTGAGGAAGGAACTGATGCGTCTGGTATCCGAGTTCTCGCCTCTTTCTGTGACGGTGATCCCTGTATCCGCGACCGAGGGAGATAATCTCACGGAAAGATCGACGAACATGCCCTGGTACGTGGGGCGTACGCTGCTGGACACGCTGGAGCAGATCGACGTGTCGCCAAAGGACACAGAGAGAGGATTTGCTCTGCCGGTGCAGCGGGTCAGCCGACCGAACGCCGATTTCCGGGGCTTTCAGGGGCAGATTGCCTACGGTTCCCTGCGGGTTGGCGATACGGTGACGGTGCTTCCGAGCGGGGAGAGCGCCGGGGTGCGGGACATCTATATCACGGACCGATCGGCGGAGGAAGCCGGAGAAGGACAGGCGGTGACCGTCTGCCTCGACCGGGAGATTGATATTTCCCGGGGGGATGTGATCACGCGGGATTCTTCTCTGATGACGGGAAGTCTTTTCGCGGCGACCCTGCTCTGGATGGATGACGAGCCCCTGACAGCGGGGCGGGGCTACATGCTGAAGCTGGGTACCCGGTTGATTCCGGCTACGGTGCTGAAGATCCGCCATAAGATCGCGGTGAATGACGGCTCCCGCCTTCCGGCGGATCATCTGAAGAAAAATGAGATCGCTCTCTGCGATATTTCCGTGTCGGAACCGCTGGTCTTCGACTGTTTCCGGCGGGAAGGGGAGGACTGCTGTGACCGGGCTCTGGGGACATTCCTGCTGATTGACCGGATTACGAATATGACGTCCGCCTGCGGAACAGTGTCCCAGATGCTGCGGCGGGATAAGAATATCACGCGGCAGGAGCTGACGGTGACCCGTGAACTGCGTGCGGCGCAGAAGAATCAGAAGCCTCTGACCATCTGGTTTACCGGGCTTTCCGGTTCCGGCAAATCAACCCTGGCTAACGAGCTGGAGCAGCGTCTGGTGTCCCGCGGGAAGCACACGATGCTGCTGGACGGGGACAACATCCGGCTGGGGCTGAACAAGGATCTGAGCTTCGAACCGGCGGATCGGGTGGAGAATATCCGCCGTATCGCCGAAGTGGCGAAGCTGATGAACGATGCCGGATTGATCGTCCTGACCTCCTTCATCTCTCCTTATAAGAGAGACCGCCACAGCGCCCGGGAGATCATCGGAGAGGCCTTCCTGGAGGTCTATGTGAGTACGCCTCTGGAAGAATGTGAACGGCGCGATGTAAAGGGACTGTACCGGAAGGCGCGCAGCGGGGAAATCTCCAACTTTACCGGAATTTCCAGTCCTTATGAGATACCGAGACGGGCGGAAATCACGGTGGATACCTCGAAGGAGGACCTGGAGGCCTGTGTCGAGCGGATCCTGGCGTACATCGAAGCACGCATCGAGGCATAAAGCGTGCGGCGTTTGGCGCGGACAGGGAAGAAAACGAGAATTAACGTACGGGAGAGGATCAAGGTGGGATATCCGGATTTTGTCTGCATGGGATTCCAGAAATGCGGCACAACAACACTGTTTGAGATACTGAGACAGCACCCGCAGGTGGCGCTCTGCCGGGATGTAAAGGAGCCGATGTTCTATCGCGTCCCCATTCTCAGTACATTGCTGGGCGGTCATCATTACTATAAAAGGCGCTATTTCGGGCATGTTTCCGGGGATGACCCGCGGCTTCTCGGCGAGGTGAATGCGGGGCTGACCTTTCGCAATTGCGCAAAGCGACTGGGTCGCAATCTGTCGCCGGATACAAAGATGATCTTCATGATGCGTAATCCGGCAGACCGCAGCTATTCGGCGTATAAATATTTTATGGGGCGTGGTTTCTTCCCCGCGTCGGTGCTTCGCTATGACCGCAAACACGGACATGCGGCGGGCTTTGATCACTATGTACACTCTGTTCTGGATAACCCGCGGCGTCGGGCGAAGGTGATGTGGAACCGGACAAAATATATTTCTCTCTCTCAGAGCCGATATGGGGCCTGCATCGCAGACTATCTGGCATATTTTAATCCGGAAAATATGAAGTTCATTGTCTTTGAGGAGTTCGTACAGGACGAGGAGAAGGCCTGCCGGGAGCTGTATGAGTTCCTGGGAATTCAGGTGTCGCCGGATATCCGCTATGGGATCAGATCAAATGAGGGAAAAGACCGGCCGGTTTCACCGCTGTGGTCGAAAATATTTATGATCTTCAAGGGCGCGAATTATTTCCTTTATGATTTCTGTGCCATGTCTCACTGGGCACCGCAGCTGTATCGGAAATTTTATCGCCTGTATCGGAAGACGCGCGGTAAAGCCCTGGAACCGGATCCCGACCGGAGCCGGATGCTGCCGGAGACCCGGGCTTATCTGATGCAGTATTTTGATGCCGACATACAGGAGACGGAACGGCTGACGGGCCGGAACCTGCATGAGATCTGGAACTGCGAGTAATACGAGGAGAAGGTACAAGACCGTATGATCAAGAATTTTCTGGTATGTCTTCTGGCGGGAAGCGCCGCCGGGATCGGGACCGGCTTTGCAGGTCTGTCCGCTTCCACGGTGATCGCGCCTATGCTGATTGCCTTTATGGGATATCCGTGGTATGAGTCTGTGGGAATCGGTCTGGCCTCCGATGTGCTGGCTTCCGCGTTTTCCGCATTGATCTATCGAAAACATGACAATGTCGACCTGAAAAACGGGGTCTATATGGTGGTCGCCGTGCTGGTCATGACCGTGGCGGGAAGCTGGTTTTCCCAGTATATGCCGGATACGGAGATGAGCTGGGTCTCGGTGGCAGGCGCTCTTTTCATGGGAATTCGCTTCATCGTCCGCCCGGTTTCGGAGCATCATGCTTCTTTTATCCGGCGGAGCGATAAAAAGAAGAAGCTGCTGGCTCTGATCAGCGGTGCAGTCATCGGCTTTTACTGCGGTTTCATGGGCGTAGGCGGCGGTCTGATGATGCTGTTCATCCTGACGATGATTCTGGGATATGAATTGAAGACGGCCGTGGGAACCAGTGTCTTTGTCATGACATTTACAGCTCTGACCGGTTCTGTGTCGCATTTTGCCTTTGGAGACGTACAGAATTACATTCCCTCTCTGCTGCTGTGCATCTTCTTTACGACGCTGGCGGCTCTGATCACTTCTCATTTTGCCAATAACATGGATGCGGTGAAAACCAACCGGGCGACGGGGATTACATTGATTGCTCTGGGAGTCTGCATGATCTGTCAGATGATCCTGGGACTCTGACCGGCCGGACGGCGGAAGAGCGAAAAACGGAGGAGGGCAGTATGCTGGACAGAGAACAGATCTTTTCTTTGAATTTTTTATCCTACGGCGGCGTGGAGACAGGGGATCATCACGGCATGCGCTACCGTATGGTCCGGGCCGGAGAAAAACCGGAATATCACATCGATGTCTGTGTATGGCCGGAGCCTTTTTGCTATGATAAGACTTCCGAGGAAAAGAAGCTGCGGGCAGAATTTCCCTTTACCGAGGAAGGGCGGGAGCGGGCCATTGACTGGCTGCAGGAGCAGTACGACGGGCAGCGGGAGATCTGGGATCATGCGCCCAGCCTGCTGGCAGCCATGCTTTGAGACAGAATCATGATTTATTCACAAAAATAAGAAAAAACATTCTAGGCATATGGCCGGATTTGTGCTACAATCTCTTACGGTTCTGAACGGACAGGACGAATCAGCAGGATGTGCCAGAGAGAAAGCCGCATCACAAACCAGGAAGACCACAGGAGGATGAAGTGTGGAAAAGGAGAACCGGGACGAGAACGGGAACGAGACCAGGAGCCGGAGACGGACAAGAAGCAGGGAACGAATGCGAAAGCGGAGGGGCATAGGTTTTTTCCTGTGCGTCTTTTTGCTGCTTCTGCAGATCGCCGTCAGTGTGGTTTTGTGTGTTGAAGTTTATCAGCTGGGTCTTCTGCCGGATCGTTACCTGGGCGTGGTTATTCTGGTGCTGCTGCTCATGGTGGGCATCGAGATCGGCCTGATCCTGCAGCGCTCCCGGGCAGCGTATGTGATTGCAGGTGTTTTTGCTGTTTGCTTTACTTTCTGTCTTTCCATGGGAACGGTATATGCACGGAAGACCGATGAGACGCTGCAGAGTATTTCCGCGACAACAACGACGCAGCTGGATGAGGTGCTGGTAGCCGTATTGGCGGACAGCAACATCAGCTCCCTTGAGGAGCTGACAGGAAGCGTGGTCGGTATTCAGGCTTCTCTGGACCGGGATAATACGGACACCACGATCGAGAGTCTTCGCAGTCTGTTGGATGACGACCTGACGGTGGAGGAATACAATGGCATTGCCGATATGGTGCAGGCGCTCTATGACGGCGGCTGCGAGGCGATCGTATACAATGAGGCATATCAGGAGATGATCACGGATTCCTTTGAGACATTCGAGGAGGACGTGGTGGTTCTGAACACCTATACCTATACGACGACGGTGGAGATTGAGACGGATACTGACAATATCCGGGAGAACTTCGAACTGGAGGAGGAACCGTTTATTGTTTATCTGAGCGGCATCGACAAGGCGGGAGACGTTTCTGTCACAAGCCGCAGTGATGTAAATATCCTGGCGGTCGTGAACCCTGCAACGAGACAGATCCTTCTGCTTACGACGCCGAGAGATTATTATGTGTCTCTGCCATTTGAAGGTGACTGCATGGATAAGCTGACCCATGCGGGGATCTATGGCATTGACTGCTCCATTGAAACACTGGAGAATCTCTATGATATCAGTGTCGATTACTATCTGCGGGTGAATTTTACCGGGTTTGTCGACATCGTGGATGCCCTGGGCGGGGTGTCGGTTTACTCGGAGCAGGCGTTTACCAGCGAAGTCGGGAATTACGATTTTGTCGTAGGGTATAATGAGGTCGATGGAGATATGGCTTTGGGTTTTGTCCGCGAGCGGCATTCCTTTACGGACGGGGATTACCAGCGGGCACGGAATCAGATGGCCATGATTGAAGCAATCGTGGAAAAAGCGACTTCTCCAGCCATACTCACCAGTTATACTTCTGTACTGGAGAGCATCGAGGGATCCTTCACGACCGATATGACGACCGATGATATTGCCACGTTGGTGAAAATGTGTCTGGAGGATGACAGCGCGTGGAATATCGAGACATTCAGCGTCACGGGAACCAGCGCGCGGAAGAGTACATACAGTATGGGAAGCCGGCAGCTGTACGTGATCCTGCAGGATGAGGAGTCCGTTGCAGAGGCGCAGACGCTGATCCAACAGGTATGGAACGGAGAAATTCTCGATCTGGAGACGGAGACAGAGGAAGAGACATCAGAGTCATCCTCGGAGGAGACACTGTCTCCGGTATCGTGAGATCTGCCGGACAGGCAGGATAAATCATGGAAATCAGCAATGATTCAGGAGGAAGATATGAGAGAAGACGACAGAAATGAGGAGAGACTTGGTTCGCATAAGAAATACGGAAAGGGCAGCAGGAAGAAGGCGTCCTTCGCGTGGAGGATTCTGCCCCTGCTTCAGCTTATTCTGACGGTCGTGCTTGCGGTTCAGGTCTACATGCTGAACATGCTGACTGTGCAGTATCTGGGAATTGCCGCAGTGGCGCTGGTGGTGCTGGCCGTGATTCCCTGGATCCTTACCTCGCTGCGCAGCCGGGCTTCCCGGATCATCGGCACAGTGATTGCTCTGATCGCCACCGCCCTGCTGGCGCTGGGGAATTATTATCTGTATCAGACCTCTAATACGCTGGAGGAGATCACCGGTACGACGACCGTGACACAGACGGAAGAGGTGGTGATCGTTGTTCTGGATAAGAGCGAGTTCGAGTCTCTGACGGATCTTGACGGGAAAACTGTAGGTATTCAGTCTGTTCTGGATCGGGACAATACAGATCAGGCTCTGGAGCAGCTGAACAGCAATCTGGACAATGGTGTGGAGACCACCGAATATACCGGTATGGGTGATATGGTTCAGGCCCTTTACGACGAAGAGGTCAGCGCCATTCTTTTCAGTGAAAGCTATCGTGATATGATCACTGACGAGTATGAGACTTTTGATACGGATACCCGGATTCTCGATACCTACACGTATGAGACGGTTGTGGAGGTGACTTCGGAGGGCAGCGATAAGGAAGTGGATTCGGAGCCTTTCATTGTTTATTTCAGCGGCATTGATACTTATGGAAGCGTTGCGGCGAAGAGCCGATCGGATGTAAATATCATGGCGGTCGTGAACCCGCAGACCAAGCAGATTCTGCTGGTCACCACACCCCGGGATTACTATGTATGTCTGCCTTTTGGCGATGACTGCATGGATAAGCTGACGCATGCGGGAATTTACGGCATCGATTGTTCCATCGAAACATTGGAGAACCTGTATGGCATCGACATCGACTACTATGTGCGGATGAATTTTACCGGCTTCGTTGATATCGTGGATGCGCTGGGCGGAGTGAGTGTCTACTCCAGCCAGAGCTTCTCGACCTCCAGCGGCTACAGCTTCTCGGAGGGGTATAACACTGTGGACGGCACGGCGGCTCTGGCCTTCGTGCGGGAACGGAAAGCTTTCGCGGAAGGGGATAATCAGCGTGGAAAGAACCAGATGGCTATGATCACTGCGATCATTGAAAAGATTGCTTCTCCGAGCATTCTGTCCTCCTATTCCTCGCTGCTCTCCAGCCTGGAGGGGTCGTTTACCACGGATATGTCCTCCGACAATATTGCTTCGCTGGTGAAGATGCAGCTGGCGGATAATGCGGACTGGACGGTGCAGTCCTATGCAGTCTCCGGAACCGGTTCCAGGGCGAGCACCTACAGCATGGGAAGCACGCAGCTGTATGTGACGCTGCAGGATGAGGAATCCATCGCCACGGCGCAGGAACTGATCGCTATGGTGCAGAACGGAGAGACGATCGACGAAAGCCTGGTGGAATAAGAACCTGATCTTAATACATCGGACAGTATGAAGAGCGCATGCGGCGCGGTGGGAGACCACGTGCTGCAGCGCTCTTTTTGCTTCTTTATTATCTGTCTGCGGCTGTTTTTCTTAATCCGGGAACCGTTTTTGGTTCGATAAAATAATTTCAGCCCCGTTTTTTTCTGTCGGTATAAATGTCTTTTCACGGGAAAAAGTGTTATAAATGATGCGCACGATCGCGGGAGATATTCCCGGACAGCCTGATTCAGGCAGAAAGGATGTAATAGTAAATGAGTACAGTGAGCAGGACAGAGCATAAAAAGCATCCCATCACCATGACATGGGAGCAGCTTCTTTTATCTGTGGGTGGTTCGATCCTGTTCGCGCTGGGAGTTAATCTCTTCATTGTTCCCAGCGGAACCTACAACGGAGGAGTGCTGGGTATCAGCCAGCTGCTTTATGTTCTGGTGCAGAATGTGGCTCCGGCTCTGGCCTTCGGCAGCTTCACCAGTGTGGTGTATTATCTGTTAAATATTCCTCTTTTTATCCTGGCTTATCGTGAATTCGGTCTGAATTTCTTCTTTCGGACGGTGCTGTGCGTCACGGTAGAGACCGTAGGCCTGGCGCTGATTCCCATTCCGGCGGAGCTGCTGGTGGAGGACAGCATCCTGACTAATGTAGTCATCGGCGGCCTGGTGGCAGGCTGCGGTTCCGGTTTAATCTTCCGCGCCCGGTCCTCCGCAGGCGGTCTGGATATCATCGGTATGGTCATGGCGAAGAAGTACAAGTCGCTCTCCGTAGGGCGTCTGTCGCTGTGCGTGAACGCAGTGATTTACAGTATCTGTGCCCTCAGCCTGAATGTATCAGTCGCCATCTATTCCATCATCTATTCGGCGGTGTCCAGTATGGTCGTTGACCGGCTCCATGCGCAGAATATCTGCACGGAGATGCTGATCTTTACCAAGAAGGACCCGGAGAAAATCGTTTCTTTCATTACCCAGGATCTGGTGCGCAGCGCCACCTACTGGGAGGGGATCAGCGGCTATCAGAAGGACGAGTCCTATGTGATCTTCACCGTGGTCTCCAAGTATGAGGTGCCGCGGCTGGAGGCATTTCTGAAGCACTATGACGCGCACGCTTTTGCCAGTAAACGGCATGGCGTCGGTATCGACGGGAATTTTAACAAGAGACTGTGACGCAGCAAGTCTCCGACCGCGAGCCGGACCGGCGACTGGCAGGCGGCTGTGATCGTGGGGCTGTTTCGGCTTCGGCAGGAAAAAATAATCGTTTATCTAAAAAACCAGAGAGCTGAGTTCTGTTTCAGCTCTCTGGTTTTTGATTTTCTCTGATCAGAGCGATATGTATCGCTTTTCCGGGTAAAGAATGTTTACCGCACTGTCTTCAGGAAGCGTGGTTATTCTTCGGTAGCAGTTTCTCCGGCAGCCGCTTCTTCCGCAGGCACTTCATCCTCGTCTCGCAGCATCTCGTCGTAGAGAGCTTCGTACTTTACAGCGGAGGCAGCCCAGGAGAAATCCTGTGCCATGCCGCGGTCGATGATCTGATTCCAGCGGCGTTTGTTGTCCATGTATACGCTCTTGGCGTAACGCACCGCCTCCAGCATCTCATGCGCGTTGTAGTTCGTGAAGGAGAAGCCGGTTCCGGTGTTCTCATATTCATTGTAGGGCTCCACCGTGTCCTTCAGTCCGCCGGTCTCCCGGACGATCGGTACGGTGCCGTAGCGCAGGCTCATGAGCTGGCTGAGGCCGCAGGGTTCGAACAGAGAGGGCATCAGGAAAGCGTCGCAGGACGCATAGATACGGTGGGACAGGTCGTTGGAGTAGAAGATGTTGGCTGATACCTGACGAGGGAAACGAGCCGCAAACTGCTTGAACATCTCCTCGTATTTCCATTCGCCGGTTCCGAGGACGACGAACTGGATGCCCTCATCGACCATCTCTTCCATGACGCGCTGGATCAGATCGAAGCCCTTCTGATCTGTCATACGGGAGACGATACCGACCATCATGGCCTTGGGATCCCGGGCGAGACCCAGTTCATCCTGCAGCGCCGCCTTGTTTTTCTTTTTCTTCTGGCGGAAATTGGAAATGGTGAATTTCTGCGCGATAAAAGGATCCGTGGCCGGATTCCATTCGTCGTAATCCAGGCCGTTGAGGATGCCCGACAGAGAGTTGGAACGCGCCCACAACAGGCCCTCCAGCCTCTCGCCATAGAAGGGAGTCTTGATCTCCTCAGTATATGTCTCGCTGACAGTCGTTACACGGTCGGCGTACACAATGCCGCCCTTCAGATAGTTCGCGTCCTGGTAAGCCTCCAGCTTGTCAGGCGTGAAGAGATAGTCCGGCAGGCCGGTGATCTCCTTGATCTTTTCAATAGAATAATTGCCCTGGAAGCGCAGGTTGTGGATGGTCATGATCGTCTTCATGTCTGTGTAGAACTCATCCGCCGCGAACTGGGTCCGCAGATACACGGGAACCAGGCCGGTGTGCCAGTCGTGGCAGTGGATGATATCCGGCTGGAAATCGATCGAGGGCAGGATTGCCAGAACCGCCTTGCTGAAGAAGCCGAACTTCTCCAGGTTGTACAGGTGATCTCCGTAGGGCTCGCTGCCGCCGAAATATTCTTCGTTGTCAATGAAGTAGCAGGGAATGCCCTCGTAATCGATCCGCAGAATGCCTACATAGCGGTTGCGTCCGTTGTAGTACATATAGAAATGCGTCAGGTACTCCATCTGCTTCCGGTATTCTTCGGAAATGCACAGATACTTGGGCAGGACGATCCGCACGTCGTATTTCTCTTTATCAAAATATTTGGGAAGGGAGCCGATCACGTCCGCCAGACCGCCGGTCTTGATGAAGGGTACGCTCTCAGACGCCGCAAACAAAATTTTCTTCATAATATAGTAGCCTCCTTATTATTAGCCGCATGATTATTATGTACTTTCTTTATCTCCAAAACATAGGCCGATTATAGCACACAACAGAGAAACTGTCAAAAGCTGACCGTTTTAGTAGTGAATCACGTCCCCGGCGGCGCGGATCCGTGCGATGACGGGTTCTGCCTCGGGAGAGGTAAAATACTCATAGGTGCTGGCAGGGACCACACTCCGGATGTCATCAAGACGGTCCTCCTGGATTGCGAGACGGACTTTGGAAGCGCTGATGGCGGTCGATCCGTCGGTGCGCCGGGGAATGATCTCACAGAAGATGCCTTCGGCGTCCAGCTCCTCCTTCATGATCCGGTTGTAGATGCCCGTAACCTGGCTGAAGGGTTCCTCCCCGACGTAGCGTCGACGGATGCCGAGGGCTGCGGCGATCTTTTTGAAAACCTGAATGTCCAGACGGGCGTGCGATTCGATGACGACATCCGCATCCTTCAGGAAATAGGAGGGGAAGGTGGCATTGGAAATGATATAGCTTCCGGTGGGGTGGTAGATCAGATTGTTCAGGTGAGCGGAGCCCCGCTGTACCAGATCATAGCGCACGGAGAAGGGAATCAGGGAAGCTTCTTCCGATACTACAAAGACATGAACCACGTCGTTCTCTGCGGCCGCGCGCTCCAGCAGATACTGATGGCCCAGTGTAAAGGGATTGGCGTTCATGACGACGGCGGCCACGCGCTCACCGGCGGTCTCCGGCCGCGTCAGGCTGTTCAGATAGTCGGAGAAGCCGGTCCGGCGGTTCTCCATGAACACCACCTTGCCCTCGACACGGGCAATTTCGTAGAAGCCCAGGTCACGGAAAAATTTGGCGCTGTCACATTTTGTGTACAGAAACAGATCACGGTTCCCCCGTTCGAACTGGTAGTCCATCAGATGGCTCACTACCCGGTTCAGAAGGCCCTCTCCCTGGTGGGAGGAGTCTACGGCCATGCAGCGGAGCGTGTTCTTGAAGCAGGAGCCGGTGGCTGCCAGGTTGTAGTCCTCATCGAAGAGACCGACGCTGTAGTCCAGGTTCTTGTCCCGCTCAATGCCTTCCTTCTCCAGGAGCGCATCCATCAGACGGCGGCTCCGGCGGTCGGAGGGGGTGATCTGACTCAAAGAGTATTCACACATATGGGTATCCTCAGCTTTCTGGTTTATTGGTTCGGCGTATTGTTTATGCAGAGTTTTTATGCTTTCATTATAAAAGATAAACCATTGCTTGTAAATGAAAACCGTCTCTTTTCTGTCTTTTTCCCCGTAATCCGGCGAATCCTGCGGAAGAAACATCTTGCAGAATTGATGCGAGTATTATAAGATAGAAGGGCGCTTCGGGACAGGCCCGGCGCTGACACAGAAGACAGGGCAGGGAGACCGCATCGGGAGGTACGGATATGATAAATTTTGATGAGGAACTGAGCAAATTCCGTCCCAGCAAGGAAGTGGAACAGGCGGAGGATGCCATTGTGAATATGAATCTGAAGGACATGACGGATATCATGCTGGAGATACTCAGGGAAAAGGAGCAGCGCTAGGATGAATTGTTACCAGTGCGGAAGCAAGCTGGGCTCCGGCCGCTACTGTCTTCGCTGCGGCGCGGATGTCTCAGTATACCGGAAAATCATTCACATCTCCAATAACTATTACAATGCGGGACTGGAGAAGGCACGTCTGCGGGATTTGTCGGGCGCCGCGGAGGCGCTCAGTAAGAGCCTTCAGTATGACAAGAAGAATATTGACGCCAGGAATCTTCTGGGGCTTGTCTACTATGAGATGGGCGAGGTCGTGGAGGCCCTGAGCCAGTGGGTGATCAGCAAGAATTTTAAAGCGACGGACAATCTGGCCGATGAGTACCTGATGCAGCTGCAGGAGGACCGGAATCAGCTCGAGACCATGAACCAGGCGATCAAGAAGTTTAACCAGGCTTTGTCTCATGCGAAGAATGACGGAATCGATCTGGCCATTGTACAGCTGAAGCGGGTCATCAAGCAGCATCCGCATTTTATCAAGGCCTATCAGCTCCTGGCGCTGCTGTACATCGAGGACGAGGATTATTCGCGGGCGAACCGTCTGCTGAAGCGGGCGCTGAAGATCGACCGGGGGAATACATTGTGTCTGAAGTACAGCCGCCTGATCCGCGGCAAGCTCGGGAAGAACCGCTCCAGCAAGGAGAAATACCAGGAAGAGAAAACACAGAAGGCGCTGCTCTCGGCAGAAGAATCTGTCTCTGCGGATGTCATCGTTCCGGAGTACCGGGAGAGGTCCGGAGGAACACGGGTGGCGCTGGGAGTTCTGGCCGGTTTCGCTGCGGCCGTGTGTCTGATTCAGTTCGTGATCGTTCCTACCGTCAGGCGAAATACCAACGTGGAGGTGAACGAGGCCGTCGCTTCTTACGCGACAAAGCTGGCGGATAAAGAACTGGAGATCCAGACGCTGACAACGCAGGTGGAGGAGCTGCAGGCGGAGATGGAGAGCCTGAATGAGACGCTGGCTACCTACACAGATGACTCAGAGGGGGTTCTGTCTCAGTATGACGCGCTGTTGACTGCGGTGAACCTGTACATGGATGCGGACACGGAGAAGGCAGATCTGGCGGAGGCGTTTGCTTCGATCGAGACGGATGCGGTGGATTCCACGGTCTTTGCTACGGTTTACGAATCACTGCAGCAATATGTGACGGAGGATATGGTGACGGAAGTCTTCAATGAGGGGCTGGAGAGGTATAACGAATACTATTACTCCGAAGCCATCGAGCTTTTTGAGGAGTGTCTGTCGCTGAATGCGGATTATGATCCGGCGATGTACTATCTGGGACTCTGCTATGAGAGGCGGGATGACGACGAGACAGCGCTGACTTACTATCAGCAGATCGTGGATGACTACCCCGACAGCGAGTATTACGATGAGGCGCAGGCCAAAACAGAGTCGCTGGGCGAAGAATAACAGGGAACATATAAATTACATACGAGAAGAACAGAAAGCACAGAAAGTATCGGGGACGGTATTTTCTGTGCTTTTTTCTGTACGGGAAAAGGATCAATGTGTGAACTGTGGGGAAAGGGGCGGAATATGAACCAGGTGCAGTGTGAGGTGGCAGGAGAGAGTCTGGTGATTCACCTGCCGGAGGAGCTGGACGATCACAGCAGCCGGGATCTGCGGCGGCAGGTTGAGGAGTCTCTGCGGGGATGCCGTATCCGGCGGCTGGTGTTTGTTTATTCGCAGACTCGGTTTTTGGATAGTTCCGGAGTGGGGGCTGTTCTCGGTACATATAAGCTGTTTCGGGAGAGG